>JAGDAW010000096.1 GCA_017959345.1 Lachnospiraceae bacterium
ACTTATTTGCCCTACCAATCGAGTTCAGTTCACAGCATTGCCGTTCCGCAATGCTCAGCCATTATAGCCAAAGAGACCCCTTTTGTCAACAGGAAAATATGCGATTTTCCTTTATTTTTCAAGGGTTTTTGACGCATACAACATCTAGTGGTCAGCCGGCTGGTCCAACCACAACTCATTCGTGAAAATGCCTTATACAAGCGGATCAATATCATCCGCAGCCGCCATAACCTGAATAAGCCCTCATGTGATCCAATTCCCGTCCTTCTCATTTTACAGCACCGGCTATTCCATACGGGAAGCCTCAGACCGGCCTTCTTCTCTGCTCATTCCCATATCCGGAAACCTGTCATTTTCCGGGCGATCAAAAACCCCTTATGGAAAATCCAGGACCTCTGTGTTATAATGTGGGCAAATACCTGAAAAACGGCGCGAAGCTGCGTGCCGCTTCAGTCCCTGCCCGCGTTATACTATTAAGAATATAAAGCGTCACACCGATCCGGGTGATGGATAAAGATCAAGGAGAACGGATGGAAAGAGGCGTATCCCGCCTGGACAGAACCCGGCTTCGAAATATTTTGATCCTCCTGGGCATCCTCCTCGCGTATGCCCTCTTTACCGGCCTCACGGGCCTCGGGATTCCCTGTCTCTTTCACGCGGTCACTGGCCTGAATTGCCCCGGATGCGGCGGGACCCGGATGATGACCGCCCTCCTGAAGCTGGATATCAGATCGGCATTCGAGGCAAACCGGGTACTCTTCTGCCTTCTCCCGCTGATTGTCCTGCTTGTGGTTTACCTTGTCCTGAATTACCTGCGGAAGAAAGAGGCCACATCCTTTTTCAGAAAAGCTGAATCCTGGTACGCCGGCATCCTGTGCGTGATCCTGCTCGTCTGGGGGATCGTAAGAAATATCCTTCAGATGTGAAATGACCGTTTACCGTCCTGAAACGAAGATACCGGTCGATTTCCGTCGGGTCTGCAGGAAGACAGTCTATTCTCCTGCCCTGATCCTGCACTTTTTTCCGGTTCAGTTTTCATACTGCCGGCTTCCGGAAGGTCCGGCAGCAGACATAAAACAATAAAGAGAGGTGTTGTTCCATGAAAGTTATTGACGTTTACAGCCAGTATTTCAATGCGAAGGCGAAATTCAACGATGTGCCCAGGAAAGGGGCCCGTGTCTTCCTGACCGCAACCTCCGACGCAGGGATGATCAAATACGAGATCAGCGTCACCTTTTTCCCTTACCGGGATCCGGAAGACTTCGCGGTTTCGTATGACGCGGTCTTCAGCAAAACCATTTATGAGGCAAAAGGCCGCCGCTCGAAGAAGCGCGAAGCGGAATACCTTAAGACGTTCCGTGACGAGATGGATGCGCTGATCGCCCCGGAAAAAGCGAAAATTTACTGGGACAAACCCATCCGGGACGCCGTGTACGGCTGACATTATAACATAAGAGAGTATACTGCAGGGATCGTTCATCTCGCACGGTTCAGACCGGACAGATCGGATGGTCAGGTTATCGCTACCCATCCTGCGTGATGCGTACATACCACGTAAAAGCCGCTTCGCTGCCGCTGGACGTTCAGGAGGGTTAGCCTCTCTCCGGCCTTATTACACAGGAAGAAGGACACCTCCTGCCCTAAAAGAGGTGTCCTTCTTCCTGTTCTATGGTGTTATAGGATCTTTATTCTTCCGTCTCCTCCGGAACGGGGTCATTCTCCGCCTCTTCCGTGCCCTCCTGCTCTTCCTGTTCTTCCTTCTCGAACGTCGTAAAACTGGAGACCTTCTCGGCGTTCTCCCGCCGGATGTTCATCAGCTTCACGCCGGAGGTACTCTTCCCGAGGACAGGTACGCTCGAAAGCGGGGTCCGGATGACCACGCCTTCGGAAGAGATCAGCATGATCTCCTCTTCCCCGGTCACGGACGCCGTCCCGATGATCGACCCGGACTTCTCCGTAACCTTATAGCCCCTTGAACCCTTGCCGCCGCGGCCCTGGGCCGTGAAATCCTTCATGGCCGTACGCTTGCCGAGGCCGTTCTCGGAAACGAACAGGATATCCTTCGCATCATCCACGACTTCCATGCTCACAAGTTCATCGTCCTTTACGAGCCGGATGCCCCTGACGCCGATGCTGGTGCGGCCGCAGGTACGGACTTCTTCTTCCTTAAACCGGATCGTATTCCCGAGTTTCGTGACCAGCAGCAGTTCGTCCGTGCCTTCGGTGTCCAGGACGCCGATCAGTTCGTCTCCTTCTTTCAGCGTAATGGCCAGCAGGCCGTTCTTCCGGATGTTCGCGTATTCTTTGGCTTCCGTCTTCTTGATGGTGCCGTCCCGCGTCACCATGAGGATATACTTCTTCAGTTCCTCCCCGCGGGCGGTAATCACCGCCGTCACGGTCTCTCCGGCCTGGAGCGGGATCAGGTTGATGACCGGGGTCCCTCTGGACGTCCGGGACGCTTCCGGAATCTCATACACTTTCAGCATGTAAACCCGGCCCTGGTTCGTAAAGAACAGGATATTGTCCTTCGTCTCCGTCATGTGCAGGCTCGCGGTATAGTCCGCTTCCAGGACCTGCATGCCCTTGATGCCTTTTCCGCCCCTGTTCTGGGCCTTAAAATGATCCGGGGACATCCGCTTGATATAACCCATCTTCGTCATGGCCACGACGGTGTCCTCATCCGCGATCAGGTCCTCGTCAATGATCTCGTCCTCGTCATTCTCGATCCGGGTCTTCCGCTCGTCCGCGTATTTTTCGCCGACGGCGCTTAATTCGTCCCGGATCACGCCGAGCAGGCGGTTTTCATCGCCTAAGATGGCCTTCAGTTCGCCGATGGTCTTCTGGAGTTCCGCGTATTCCTCTTCCAGCTTC
>JAGDAW010000097.1 GCA_017959345.1 Lachnospiraceae bacterium
ACGCCGAAACGCCCGTGGGAGACGACGGACAGGGCCCGGTCACAACCGGCGCGGAGGACACGGTCACGACCGGCGAAGACGGCGAAACGGATCCGGGAACGCCTGTCGAAGGCGGCGAAGCGGGTTCCGCGACTTTCGGCGAAGCCGGCGCGGAGGATCCGGAAGCCCCCGTCGAAGGCGGCGAAGCGGGTTCCGAAACGACCGGCGACGCGGAAACAGATCCCTTAACGCCCGGCGAAGGCGATGAACCGGAGCCCGAACCCGGGGAGACGCCCGCATTCTTCGGGACCGCGCTCCGCTGGACCTACCCGGGCGAGTACCAGTCCAGCATTTTCTCGATGGGCGTCACCTACACATTTGCGTATGCGGCCGCCCCGGCACAGACGGAAACCGCGTCTTATACCGTATACCCCCGCTACGACAGGGACGGCGCCTTCTGGTACTACGATTTCGCGGAGATCCTGGACCGCTTCGAAGGCCTGACCATGGGGACGCTGGCGTATAAGGCCGAAGTCATGGACGCGGCGGCCACGGACCGTGTGTGGAAGCTTTTCGCGGAAGGCACGACCCATGTGCATGCGGTCCCGGAAGCGTACGCCGTCACCTTTGACGCGGACGGCGTGATGGAAGAAGCCGGCGGCTCCATTGACGTGGTGAACCCCGGGTATTATCTGGACGGCCAGCAGGTGGACGTCAACGTGGACGTGCGCGACGGCTTCCTGTTCCTGGGCCTGACCCATGAGAAAGGCGACGCGGCCTCCTTCACGCTGGAGGCGGGGGACAGCCTGCTCTATACGGTTTCCGGCGGATTCCTGAAAGTCGTCCGGATCACCGTGGACGCGGGCAGCGAAGACGCGGCGAAAGCCATGGCGGCCCTGCACGCCGGCTCGGACATGTTCGCCTATGAAGGCGGCACCGAAGTCGTTTACACCGTTCCTTCCGGGGTCAACCGCGCGGCCTTCCTGCGCGACACGGTCCTGTCGGACGCGGCGGACCTCGCTTCGAACCCGTATTTCCGCGGCGCCGGCGTCAAGCCGCTCTCGGAATACGCGTCCATGGAAGAGGTGGAAGCGGATCTTGCCGCCCTCTCCGACCTCATCACGGAAGACGGACGTTACAGCATGCTCTTCGTGAAGCCGGTCGAATCCGTGGAGATCACGATTGAAGAGCCCGACGAAGGCACGGAGGTCACGGGACCCGGCAGCGAGGAAGAAGCGCCCCAGTCCCCCGCCCCGTCCATCACCTGCGCCGGGGACGCGGACCTGGTCCTTACCGACGGGGAAAATGCGGACGCCGTCTGGATCGGTGACGCGTTTGAGCCGTTCGCCGGGACCATCGGCGCGGACGGGCTGAACGTCCGCTTCTCCCTGGCCCCGAAGTTCGGCTACAGCTTCGACGCGGACAGCGCGGGCCGGATCACCGTGAACGGCGCCGTGCCCATGACGGTCCTGACGCCGGACGGACAGTGCGTGGTCTTCGCGCACGTCGCGGCTGTCCCGGCGCCCGTGATCGACCCCGAACCGACGGATCCCGAACCCACGGAACCGGAACCCACGGAACCCGAACCCACGGAGCCCCAGTCCACGGAGCCCGCGCCGACGGAGCCGAAACCCACAGAACCGGCTTCCACGGCGCCCGCGCCGACGGAAGCGGCACCCGGCAATACGGACCAGAAGGACGAAGGTTCCGTCCTGCCCATCGCCCTGACCGGCATCGGTGCGGCGGCGGTCTTCGGCATCGGCGGCTTCCTGCTCGGCAGGTCCGGGAAGAAGAAGGAAGACGAAGAGCCGGAAGAAGATGAAGCATCCGGGGCGGAAGAACCCGCGGACGCGGAAGCCGGCAGCGAACCCGCGGACGCTCAAAAAAAAAATGACGGCGGAATAAAGAAGTCCTCCTCCCTGCCGAAAGGCGTGCGGGTGAACCGCGGTCCCGGCGGGACGCGGAAAACCCGGAGGAACCGGAAAGAATAACGGTCTTTCCCTGGACCGCCGCTGAATGAAAAAGAAGTGCCGGGCGCGTGCGCGCCCGGCATGTTTTATGCGTCCCTCTTCAGGATCCCGGTCCTGTCTTCCGTCACCGCGCGTTGCCGAACGGCACATAGTTCCATCCGCGGCCGGCCAGGACCTTTCCCACGTCTTCCCATTCGCCCATCGCCATGGCGATCACGGCCACATCGTCCGGACCGGGGGTGACGGTGTCCGCCGCACGGACCTCCCTTCCGAACAGGACGCCCGGGTTCCCGGCCGTCGAGGACACGAGGAAACCCTCGATCCGGTATCCTTCGCTCTCTAGGGCGCGGTACGCTTTCTTCCCGATCACGCCGGCGCCGTAGATCCAGAGGCGGGCGTGTTCCGGGATCCTGTCCCGGATCCCGTCGACCTTCCGCCTGTAGTACGCGGAAAGGTCCTGGAGGCAGACGTACCTGTAATAGGCCGTTTTCTCCTCTTCCGTCTTAAACCAGTCCTCCGGGCGCGCTTCCCGCCGGAACAGCGGGTAGAACTGCTGCATCCGCTCGATCATATGGCGGATGTTCAGTTCCGCCCCGGCGCTCTCGATCCCGTGTTCCCGGACCAGGCGCGTCATCCGGAGGTAATTGATGAAATAGCCGTGGAAATCCTTCGGATGCGGCTTCCGCGTCATCACCGATTCCTCGCGGTAGCGGCGTATGAAATACGGGTCCGGGATGCACCGGAGGCGCTCCGCCAGGACGCACGCCGCGAAGGAGAAATACTCGTCTTCGTGCTCCGTCCGCACGGGGAACCGGATGCCCTGCTCCAGCAGGAAATCCCGCCTCCAGAACGCTTTCTGCACGTAGCAGTCCCAGTCGAAATGTTCAAAGAACGCATCCAGCAGCTCCTGCCCGCCGTACACGCGGTCCCGGTAGTCGCCGTTCCGGTCGTTTGCGAAGTCCGCGTTCCTCCGGGCAAGCGCCTGGTTCTCGTAAAGCACCCTTGCGCCGAAGATGACGCCGTCCAGCCGGTCCTGCTCCGCCAGCGCGTAAAGCTTCTCTAACGCATCCGGCGTGACCATATCGTCCGAATCCAGGAAATAGACGTATTTCCCGGACGCGCGCTCCAGGCCGAGGTTCCGCCCGTGCCCCTGCATGTAATTCTCCGTGAGGTGGACCACCTGCACCCGGCTGTCCTGCATCGCATAGCCGTCCAGGATCTCCCCGCAGCGGTCCGGGGACGCGTCGTCCACGGCAATGATCTCGATCTCCCGCAGGGTCTGCCCCAGCACGCTGTCCATACAGGCGGGGAGGTACTTCTCCACGCCGTATACCGGTATTACGACCGTCACTTTTGTCATACGCTCCTCCGTCCGCGTCATTCCGTCCGGGTCCGGCGGTGTGCCGGCATATTTCCCGGTCCCTTTCCGTCCCGTCAGGCC
>JAGDAW010000098.1 GCA_017959345.1 Lachnospiraceae bacterium
TCCGCAGGATCCCGGAGCCCTTCCCGTGCACGATGCGGACGCTCTGCAGGCTCGAAAGGTAGGCGTCGTCCAGGTATTTATCGAGTTCCGGCAGGGCGGCGTCCACCGTCATGCCGATCAGGTTGATCTCCGGGGAGATCGTGGCGGACTTCCCGAGCCCGCCCGGAGCGCCGCCGGATTTCGCGCCGGAAGGGCCTTTACGGCCTTCCTGGTCCTTATCCGGGTTTCCGTCCGCCGGAAGCTTCCGGACGTCCGTAAGGGCCACTTTTGAGCGCAGGATGCCCATCTGCACATAGAGCTTCCCGCTTTTGTCCGGAAGGCTCTCCACCACGCCGTCCATATTCATGGAGATGACGTGCACCCGGTCCCCGGCCTTCAGCTCGTCCGCCTTCGTATTGCTCTTCTCCGAGGGCTTCTGCACGCCGTAAACCGTATATTCCCCGAGCTTCTCCCGGGTCTTCGTGCGGATCTGCTCGAGCTCCCGCACGTCTTTTCCGGCCTTGTTCATCATCCGGATGGTCTCATCCGCCTGGTCCTTCGCGTCCTGCAGGATGCCGCGGGCCTCCTCCCGGGCCTTCCCCAGGATCTTCTCCCGCTGGGCCTCCAGCTTCGCCTCCTGCTTCTCGAGGTCGTCCCGCAGCCGGGAAGCCTCCCCCTTGAGCTGCGTGATCAGGTACTCCTCGTGTTCCATCTCCCGGCGCTTCTCATTCAGGTCCCGGATGATGTCCTCAAAGTGCACCGCGTCCTCGTCGATGCCGGCTTTCGCCTCATCGATGATGAATTCCGGGATGCCCAGCTTCCGGGAGATGGCGAACGCATTGCTCTTCCCGGGGATGCCGACGAGCAGCCGGTAGGTGGGGGAGAGGGTCGCCACGTCGAATTCGCAGGACGCATTTTCCACGCCGTCGGTGGAGAGGGCGTAAAGCTTCAGTTCCGAATAATGGGTGGTCGCCATGGTGCGCACTTCCATGCGCCGCAGGAAATTCAGGATGGCGATGGCCAGCGCCGCGCCCTCCTGCGGGTCCGTGCCCGCGCAGAGTTCGTCCAGCAGCACCAGGGATTCGCCGTCCGCCTGCTCGATGATCCGGACAATGTTTTTCATATGGGACGAGAACGTGGACAGGCTCTGCTCGATCGACTGTTCGTCCCCGATATCCGCGAAGATTTCCGTAAATACGCCGAGTTCCGACGACTCATACGCCGGGATGTGCAGGCCCGCCTGCCCCATCAGCTGGAACAGCCCGACGGTCTTCAGCGAGACGGTCTTGCCGCCCGTATTGGGGCCGGTGACGATCAGCTGGCGGAACGTTTCGCCGAGCGTCAGGTCGATCGGGACCACCTTCTTCGGGTCCAGCAGCGGGTGGCGGCCTTTTTTGATCCGGGTCACCCGGTCCGCGCGGAACACGGGGCGCGTCGCCTTCATCTCCTTCGCGAGCGCGCCTTTCCCGAAGACGAAATCCAGGTGGGAGAGGACTTTCAGGTCCGTATCCAGTTCGGAAGCGTGGTTGTACGCGAATTCGGAGAGCTTCGCCAGGATGACTTCGATCTCCTTCTGTTCCGCGATCTCAAGCTCCCGGATCTCATTGTTCAGGCGGATGACGCTCATGGGCTCCAGGAAAACCGTGGAGCCGGACCCGGATTCGTCGTGGACCATGCCGGAAATCTGGTTCCGGTACTCGGCCTTGACCGGCACGCAGTACCGGCCGTTCCGCATGGTGATGACGTTCTCCCGCAGGAAGCTGCTCTGGGAGACCACGAGCGCGTTCAGTTCCGAACGGATCTTCGCGGCGGCCGCGGTCTTGCGCCGCCGGATGTTCCGGAGGTTGACGCTCGCGTCGTCCGCGATCTCTTCTTCGGAAAGGATGCAGCGGTCGATCTCCCGGTACAGCGCGGGCACCGGGGAGAGCGCGTCAAAATACGGGTCCAGGACGTCCGGCTCCGCTTCCTCATCTTTCCGGGCCGCGCCTTTCACACGTTCCGCGGTCCTCAGAAGCGCGCTGACGTTCATCAGTTCCACGATGCCAAGCGTCCCCTGGACTTTCAGCCGCAGCAGGGAGTCCCGGATATCCCGGGCCCCGGAGCAGGAAATATTGCCCACCCGGTAGAGGAGGGACAGGGCCGCCGCCGTTTCCGCCTGGTTCTTCTCGATTTCGGGAAGCTCCCCGCCGGGGCAGAGCGCTTTCGCTTCTTCCCGGCCTAAGGGGGTGGCGCATTTTTCCAGCAGACGGGCAATGATCTTATCGTATTCAAGTGTTTTCAGGACTTTCTCATTCATAAACCGCATTATACCCCAAATCCGGGGAAGGTGCAAGGAATACCTGTCCCGGATTTCGCCGCGGACCCGTTCGCGGGCCGGTTTCCCGGGCGCCGCATCTTTACGGGGCGCCGGCAGGCCCCGCGAAGTCCGGGGTTGAAATCATACGGTTTATCGGGTATAATGTCGGTGCTGTCCGGCAGTGCGGTCAGGCGCCCGGCGCACGGCGGCAGGGCGGCCGGGAGCGGCGCCCCGAAAAGCCCGGGACGGCCCCGGATCAGGCGGGTCACGCACCCCGGAAGACAGGAGTTTTTCCCATGGCGGATGAAATCTACGAAAAAGAGCGGCAGCGCATACGGGAGCGGATCGTGCCCAGAAAGCACGCGAAGCGGGTGTTCCTGACGATCCTCGCGGTCATCGGGTCGGCCGTCCTGTTCGGCGCGGTCGCGGCCGCCATGTTCTGGCTGACCCGGACCCTGTTCCTTTCGGACAGTCCGAACGAGCCGGCGGCCATCGTCATCGCGCGGGACGATCCCCGGGACGCCTCGTCCGGCTCCACGGCGGCGTCCGGCGAGACCCCGCAGGCAGACCCGCAGGAGAGCGGGAGCCCGGGGCAGGATGTGAAGCCGGGGGACGGGACCGGTGACAGGGCGCGGTACACCTCCGTGAAAGCCCTGTACCGGGATTTCGCGGACGCGTTTGCCGAGATCACGGTCACGGAGACGGGGACCGGGGACCCCATCGGCGACCTCCTGAACGGGAAAGACACGCTCTTCGGCGCGGCCGTTGCGGAGACCGCCTCCTACCTGTTCATCCTGACGGACGGCAGAAGGATCCGGGAAGGGAGCCGGGTGACGGTCCGGATCGGCACACTGAATGCGGAGGCGTCCGTCGTGGGGACGGACAGCATTACGGACCTCTGTGTGCTGCGGGTCCGGAAAGCGCTCTCCGGGCAGCGGTACCGGGTGCTGGACCTGGGGAATTCCTTCCTTGCGGAGGCGGGCGACCCGCTGTACCTGGTCGGCGCCCCGGAAAATGTGCCGGCCGCCCTCGGGGAAGGCATGATCACCCGCATCGTCCCGTACGAGCCCATTACGGACGGGTATTTCCAGCACATTTACACGGACCTCGTCCGGCAGAACCACGGATACGGGGCCCTGTTCAATGCGGACGGGGAGCTGGTGGGCTGGTTCTCCGACTTCGCTTCCGGCAGCGGCACGTCCGTCCGGGCACTCGGCATCAGTTCCGTCAAGTACCTGGTCGAGGACCTCTGTTCCGGGCGCGGGACCGTGTACCTCGGGATCCTCTGTACGGAGATCGGTGAGGAAGAGGCCGCCGCGGCCGGCGTCCTGCCCGGCCTTTACGTGACCGAAGTCTTCCCGGACAGCCCGGCGTTCCTCGCGGGCATCCAGCCGGGGGACTGCATCCTGTCCATGGACGGGAGCGATATGGATTCGAATTATACGCTCCAGCTCCAGCTGGACTACTACGCGGAGGGCAGCACGGCGACGATGTATCTGAACCGGTTCGTCGGGAACGAATTCGCCATGATCACCCTGACGGTGACGCTGGGAAGCCGGATGGAATCCTTCAGCGTGGCCGGTTACTGACGTTTTCCCGGGGCAGCCGGGGATATTTCCACCCGCGGCGCGCGGGTTAGAAAGGTTATTCGGAACACATGATCTATATTCAGGATCTTCATGAAGGCATACGCATTTCACAGGTTTTCCTGTGCAGGCAGAAGGTGACCGGCACCACGAAGACCGGCAGGAGCTACTATTCCCTGAAGCTCCAGGATAAGACCGGCGTCCTCGACGCGAAGGTCTGGGAACTGAGCAACAGCATCGAACATTTTGAGGCCAATGATTACATCCTGGCGGAGGGGGACATCCAGAACTACAACAATGCCCTCCAGATGAACGTCCGCAGGATCCGCCGGGCGAAGGAAGGCGAATACGACCAGAAGGAATTCCTGCCCGCGTCGCAGCTGGCCATTGAGGACATGTACGGCGAGCTTATGCGGCTGGCCGGGAAGATCCAGAACCCGTACCTGAAGCAGCTGGTGGATTCCTTCTTCGTGGAGGACCCGGCGTTTATCAGTGCGTTCAAGGCCCATTCCGCGGCGAAGACCGTCCACCACAATTTCATCGGCGGCCTGCTCCAGCACACCCTCCGGGTTACCCAGCTCTGCTATTTCTATACGCTGCAGTACCCCATGCTGAACCGGGACCTCCTGCTGGCCACCGCCATGTTCCACGATATCGGGAAGCTCCGGGAGCTTTCGGATTTCCCGGCCAATGATTATACGGACGAAGGCCAGCTCATCGGCCACATCGTCATCGGGTACGAGATGGTGCACGACCGCATCCGGGCCATCCAGGGCTTCCCGAAGAAGCTGGAGACGGAGGTCCTGCACTGCATCCTGGCCCACCAGGGCGAACTGGAATACGGATCGCCGAAGAAACCGTCCATCATCGAGGCGCTGGCGCTGTCCTACGCGGACGATACGGACGCGAAGCTCGAGATCATGATCGAGGAATTCGAGGGCACGGCGTCCATGGATTTCCTGGGGGTGAACCGGTTCCTCGGCACGAACATCCGCAAAACATCGAAAGAGGCATGATGAAGAAGAACGATCTGGTGACCGTGACCGTCACGGATTATACACAGGACGGGGAAGGTGTCGGCAAGGCGGGCACCTTCCCCCTGTTTATCCGGGATACCGTCGTCGGCGACACGGTGGTCTGCAAGGTGATGAAGCTGAAATCCGCATACGGCTACGCCCGGCTTATGGAAGTGGTGACCCCCTCCCCGGACCGGGCGGCCCCCGTCTGCCCCGTATACCGGGCGTGCGGCGGGTGCCAGCTCCAGGCCGTGTCCTACGGCGGCCAGCTGGCCTTTAAGGAGAACCGGGTGCGGCAGGCGCTGGCCCGCATCGGGGGCGTGGAGGTGCCGGATGAGGCGGAGGTGCCGGCGGAGTGTGTGGCGTTACAGGACGGGGCGGAAGCGCCGGCAGCGTGCATGGCGTTACAGGACAGGGCAGAGGCACCGGCGGAGTGTGTGGCGCATCCGGACGGGGCAGTGGGTCCGGCCGGGGCGCGGAACACACCGGAGTCCCCGGTGTTTTACCGGATCCTCGGCATGGAGCAGCCCCTCCGTTACCGGAACAAGGCCCAGGTGCCCGTGGGGACCGGCCGCGACGGCCGTCCGGAAGCCGGCTTCTACGCGGACCACTCCCACGACCTGGTGCCCATGGAGGACTGCGTCCTGGCTTTTCCCGAAGCGGCGGATGTGATCCGCGCGGTGAAA
>JAGDAW010000099.1 GCA_017959345.1 Lachnospiraceae bacterium
AGGTCCCGCAAGTGACCAAAATGCACATTTCCAACAGGATGTAAACACCGTTTTCCAAAAAAATGCTCATCCGCCCGGAAAAGCCGGGAGACCCTGGTCCCCCGGCTTCCATGCGGTAAAGATATTCCCGAAAAAACCGCCGCAGACGCCTGTGGACAGGCGTGTTTCCTACTGCGCCTGCCCTGCCGCTTCCAGATATACCCGGTAAAGGAACGGGAACGCGTCCGGCCCGCACAGGAAAGGACGGCGGCTGACAACCTGCTCCCGGATCATGCTGAGGACCGAAGTCCCGTCGGGGAACAGCAGCATGGAATAATTCCCGTTCGCTGTCTGAAGAAGCAAGGCGGCATCGCTTCCGGGCGGGACCGATATGCCATCCCCGTCTTCCGGAACGGTCTCACTGCCGAGGATGCGTTCGTACAGGCCCCTGATCCGGTTCGAGACCCGCACTTCTATCGCTTCACTGGTTCCGGCGGTCCGGTCTTCCAACCAGCTGAGGCGGTTGTCATCCCTCCCAAATGTGAAGGTCATGCCTGTAAACATCAGCATGGAAAGGACGGTTTCCGGCAGCATCCTGGTTCCATCGTCATCGCTGTAATAGTCCTCATGGATGGCCCGGATGTGACCGGCAAGCCACGCCGCGGTCTCTTCCGCTCCGGCCGCTTCCTCCAGCGTATAGAGGACGTCGTCCATGTAAAGAAGGAGCCGGTCCGTACCCGGATAAACAAACCGGTATCCGAGGACCTCCTCGGACCATATTTCCCTGTCTTCCGGGACGCCGGTGATCCTGAGGGCATATCCGTCCCCGTATTTCCCGAAGAAGTACACATCCGGGCCTTCGCCGTCACCGGCGAATTCGTATTCCGTACCGAACTTCCCGTTATACGCATCCAGGATCCGGCTGACCAGGTCCTTGCCCTCCCGGCAGATCACACCGAACACGACACGGTCATACGGTTCCTTCCCGTACAGGCATTCCACATAGTATCTCTTCCCGTATCGGGCATCCGGCCATCTGAGCACGGTCATCCCGTCTTCCGTGGCTTTTTCCTCTTTCAGCGCCGTCATCCGGCCCTCCGCGCTATAGATATTGTATCTGCAGAACAGTTCCAGGTCGTAACGGTCTCTTTCCTCCACCGGGATATAATCCGGCCAGTAATCCGACCGGATCGCAAACGGGCCCCATTCTGTAAGGTCGGCGTCGATCCATGGAAGCAGGCCCTTCTGTCCATAAGAGCCGGCGGTATAATTCCCCGTCTGGATCAGCGCGATGCCGGAATCGTACGGGGACGTGACGGTGTACGCCACATGGGCCTTCTCATAATCTTCCCTGTACAGGTCTTTCAGCCGCTCCAGACGTTCTCCGAGCGGGATGCGCTCGTCCGGCAGTTCCGGATACAGCTCCGAAAAACAGTCGTAAAACGGCCGGAGTCCAAGGAACAGGCTGTCAGGATCCGGCGCGCCTTCTTCGGTTCCGAGGACCAGCCCGTCCTCCGTCACTGCGGCGAGCAGCTGTCCCCTCCCGAAGGCCTCCCTGCCGAAGTCCAGGTAGGACTGCAGGTTTTCTTCATCCACAAGGAGGTACTGCGCGAACATTTCCCAGTCTGCCTGGTGGTATTTCTCCAGATAAGTATTCAACGTTTCCTCTATGAAGGAAATCGTCGAAAAAAGGATCCCGTGTCCCAGCCTGCTTACGACAGGGGAATAGACCAGCAGTTCCGGTCCCTCTTCCCCGTCAAAAAGAATGCACGCACTGGCCTTAAAAGAGCTGGCGTTTCCGAGGACGGTATCAAAGAGACTGACGTTCACCATATTCAATACCTGGAGATGGGGTTCTCCGTCTACATCCCGGACGACGATCCTTTCTTCGTACCCGTCCCGGTCAAGGTCGATCTGCGCCACGGGGTCCGGACCGGGATCCGTCGTAATCCCCGCCTGTTCCGCAAGGATACGGTACTGTTCCAGCAGATAGACATATAGCGCATCCGCGGAGGACCCGCTTAATACATTGTCCCCGTAAGGGGTCTCCAGCACCAGCGTACGGTACAGTGCGTTCTTCCGGAAGGAGAAATACGCGTGTACCGCGTACCCTTCATGCGCGGGACTTGTCACGATTATGCGGTCCCCGGGACTGCTCGTGCGGCCGCCGCGCGAAGCCAGGTCCCCCGTCGCGAGCGATGCCGCGCGGCTTCCGTCCCAGCTTTCAGACATGGAAACCGGGAGCGCGGGCAGCTCCGCCATGTTCTCTTCCTCATCCGGCGCGTCCGATATGTGTTCCGGGAGATGGCCCGGGACCAGGTGAAGGTACAGATCGTCTGACAGGAACAGTTCACGGATCTTTTCCGCCGCGAAAACCGGGTGGTACAGTTCCGCCAGGTCCGGATCATCCCGGTAAAAAGCATCACGCAGCGCCAGGATCTCATCATCGGAGACCAGTCCGGACCTATAGGCGCCGGAAAGGGATCTCACCCCCTTCCCGTCAATGAAAAACAGCGAATTGTTGATGTGTTCTTTATAAAACAGTGCCGGGCCGATGCTTTCGTTCTGCGGATACCCTTCAGACGCTTCACAGGGATAAACGGAATAGACGACCGCCCCGTTGCGCAGCCGTCCCAGATAGTCCTGCTCCGTGGCATAAGGCCGGTTCTGCGCGATATAAGCGTCAAACAGCGCCTGTTCGGCGTCCGTAAGCGGTGCCGGGTCAATCAGGACGTCCCGCGAAGGATCCGGTTCTCCGGTATTCGAATGGTGCGTTTCCCCGGGACCCGGGGCATCCAGACCGTCCGGTATTTCCGCACCCTGGGACGGTGACAGCGGATCCGGTACAGGCACAGGCCCTCCGGAAGTCCGGACAAAGGCCGTGGTGATGGCGACCAATGCGGCAATCAGTGAAAGAAACAGACGGTTCATCATTCCTCCTTAAGAGCTGACAGGTATTGCGGATACGGGGACCGTTCCGCCGTAAAATGTGTCCGCTTCCGCCCGCCTGCGGACGGGTCATCAGGGATTCCCCATATCGGCAATCAGGCTTGCAGCGGAAGAGGGTATCCGGCCTTGATATTATAATATGAATTATAATAATACGATAAATCCGTTTTGTCAAGTCCAAAACGGATCCGCCGCATTCCGGACATCCCCGGAAAGGGCTTCAGATAAAAAGGCGGGGGAAAGGATCTCTCCTCTCCCCCGTCCCGGGCTTATTCACAGATAAGCAATCTACGTTTCTCGCGTCAGCCGAAATACCGCTTCAGCAGGCCTTCGAAGCCCTTCCCGTGTCTCGCCTCATCCCTGGCGATCTCATGGACGATGTCATGGATCGCGTCCAGGTTCAGCGCCTTCGCCTGTTTCGCAAGGTCCGTCCTGCCCTTCGTGGCGCCGTATTCGGCGTCCGCACGGAGCTCCAGGTTCTTCTTCGTGCTGTCGGTCACGACTTCGCCGAGCAGCTCCGCGAAATGCGCGGCGTGCCAGGCCTCGTCGATGGCGGCCTTCTCAAAGAACGCGCCCACTTCCGGATACCCTTCCCGGATGGCGACGCGGCTCATGGCGAGGTACATGCCGACTTCGGTGCACTCGCCGGTAAACATTTCCCGGAGGCCTTTCTTAATGTCTTCGGGCGCGTCGGAAGCGACGCCGACCACATGCTCGGACGCCCATGCCTTGCCCTCTTCCTGTTTGATGAACTTGGAAGCCGGCGCGCGGCAGATGGGACAGGATGCCGGGGCCTCTTCGCCCTCATAGATGTAGCCGCAGACGGAACATACAAATTTTGCCATTTCGGTTCTCCTTTATGATGAAAATATTAGAACAATCCTGTGGTCGGTTCCGGGAAGCCGCGGTATGCGCGGGATCCCGCGGGTGCGGGACGCACCTCCTGGTTCTCCCCGGCCGGGGATGATTCTTCCGCATCAACCGGGCGGGACGCCTTCAAAGGTCCGGCGTCATGCCCCCGGTTCGGGACGTTTATTCCTTCAGCACGTATTTCCCGAGATAGACGACGCGGTTCGGGCTCCCGAACAGACGCTTCTTCCCGAATACCGAAGGATACTTCTTCGCGATGGACTTCAGTTCCCGCTCCGCGGTCCGGTAAAGCGGCTGCGCCGCGACGCTGACGCGCTGCCGGATCACGATCATCGGGTCGTAGATCAGCGGATAGCCGTCGTTCAGGACCTTGAAGGAAAGGTCCACCGCCCTGCAGGAACGGAGCGACTCGTTCAGGCCGCCCAGGTCCTCGAAAAGCTTCCGCCGGATCATCAGGCCGTTCAGGGAAGCGGTGGCGGTATGGCGGGCGTCACGGATCATGCCGTTATCGACCAGGGAACCCACCGGCTCGCCGAGATAGAGTTCATCCAGGCAGTGGCTCCTGTTCAGGATGGAGCCGGCGAAGGCCACGCGGTCATGGTCGTCCGTGATGAGCGCCGCGACGATGCCGGCGCCCTGGCAGCGGATCCGCTCCGTCATATTGAACGGGAACGGCTTCACCAGGCGCGGGAGCGCATTTTCCCCGTCAAAACCGGGGTTCAGGGAACCCGCAGGCGCGAGTTCGGAGCCGCAGCGGATGAAGAACAGGTATTCCCCGGCCGCGTCCTTCAGGGAGTCCAGTCCCGGAAGGATCTCCAGACAGTCGGCCGCGGAATGCGCCAGCAGCGATTTCCGGGTGCGCTCGAAGTCCGAGAAGTTCCCGTCGCCCCAGACGATGCAGGAAATGAGCGGGATCTCTTCCGGCACGTCGAAAACGGTCGCGTAATGGCCGGGAAGCGGCGAAACGTACGCGTGCGCGGGGATGCCGCGGCGGGCGTAGGAACGGTTCACGGCCTCGGCGCCGGCGGCGGAACAGTAGAACTTGCTCTCCGGGTCCGACGCGGTGGACGCCGCGTGGCTCCTCCAGTGATAGAGCACCTTCGGGATATGGAGGCATACGTTCTCTTCCGTACAGCGGAGCAGGTAGTCATGGTCCTGGGAGCCGTCGCATCCGGGATCCAGCGGCCCGATCCGATCCGCAAGGGACTTTTTGACCGCCGTCAGGTGGCAGATGTAATTGTTCGACGCCAGGAGGACCGGGTCGTAATCCGGCTTCATCGCCGGGTCGAAATGCCGGTTCAGGTCCGAACTCACCTTATCCTCGTCCGTATAGATGACGGAGATCCGGTCGTCCGCCGTGGCGCGGACCGCGAGCTCGTAAAGCGCGTTGACCGCGAGCACATCGTCATGGTCGAGGAAGACCAGCCAGTCCCCCTCCGCCATCGCGATGGCTTCGTTCGTATTCCCGGAAATGCCGAGGTTCTCCGGAAGGATCTTAAAGCGGATCCGCGGGTCCTCCAGGGCCATGGCGGAAAGCAGTTCCCCCATCCCGTACTCCGGACCGGACCCGTCCGCGAAACAGATCTCGAAATTCGACCACGTCTGCTTCCGGCAGGAATCCACGAGTTCCCGGAGGTACTGCTCCGGCGTCCTGTATACCGGGACGATGATGCTGAACTTCGGCGGCTGGCCGAAATCTTCCGAACGCTGCCGCTCCAGTTCCGCCTCTCCCGGCTCGTGCGCCTTCAGCCACTGCTCGTACCGGAACCCGGGTTTCAGCATGTTCGCGCGCATCTGCTTCGTATACGTCCCGTAGGAGGTCTCCCGGATCTCGGGGAGCATCCCGCCGACGTTCCCGGCGAACTCCGAGAGGAAACGGCCGGGCTGGAACTTCCAGGACATCGAGTAGCCCGATGGGATGAAACGGTCCCGCTTCGTCTGCCGGCCGTCGGATACGGAAAGCGTGTATTCCAGGTCCGGGTTCCCGGAAAATGTGACCGTAAAACCGCAGTTCTTTTTCGAGTCGTTCCCGAGGAGCGTCTTCGAGACGTCCGAACGGTCCGACCGCGTGACCTCGATCCCCTGGACGGGCGCGAACCCGCGGCTCACGCGGAACGTAAGCAGCTGCGCTTTCAGGGAAAATGCCCACCCGGACACGGAAATCAAGCCGTCCGGTTCGACGACGGCCGTGTCCACATGGAAGAACAGAGAATTGTTGCCGTTCTGGTTCATCGCAACTCCTATGGGTTTAGTACGGCCGCCCCGGCCGTGTCCCGCCTGTGGGCGTCCAGCCACATGGCGGCAATCCCGAGCACGAAAAGGACGCCTGTCGCGACGCCTGCCGCGTCGATCAGCATGTCGAAAACCTGCATGGCGCGCCCTTCCACGAAATACTGGTGGATCTCATCCGAGACCGCGTAGAGGGCGCCTGTGAAAAAGGCCGTCAGCGCGCGGAAAAGCCACGATACGGGGAAAGTCAGCAGGAGTCCGGACAGGAGCCCGCCTAAGATCATAAACTCCGTAAAATGGGCCATTTTCCGCACGAAAAAGGTGAAACCCGTCATATAGACCGCGGCGGCCTCCGCGTCCAGCCCGTCCGTCAGGCGGAACAGGTCCGCAAGGAAACGGACGACGCCCCCGCTGGTCTGTTCGGAAGACGCCTGCTGCTGGGATGACAGGATAAAGATTATGGCCATCCAGGTGAGCGTCAGCTCCAGGAGGATCTCACGGGCGATGTCGTGCCCCGTCACTGCCCTGTCCCCCGGCGGGGACGCGGGACGGACGCGGCTCATCCGGGGAGACCCGGGACTTCCCCGATCTCGGCGAGGTACCTGGAAAGGGCGTCCTTCCAGTCCGGGAGGCGCCGGAACCCGGCATCCGTCAGCTTGGATTTGTCCAGACGCGAATTCCTGGGCCTGGCGGCCCTGGAAAGGCCGTACGCTTCCGTGGTGACGGGCAGGACGCGCGTCTCCAGCCCGGCCTGGCGGTAGATCTCCTTCGTGAATTCATACCAGGAGATGTAGCCGCCTTCGTTCGTCGCGTGATAATACCCGTACCGGTCGCTTTCAACCATATCCGCCAGGAGGACCGACAGGTCCAGCGTGTACGTCGGCGTCCCGATCTGGTCGTTCACGACGCGGACTTCCGGGTATTTCCGCCCGACGTTCAGCATGGTCTTGATGAAATTCTTCCCGTTCAGGCCGAATACCCACGCGATCCGGACGATGAAGAACTTCTCAACGAGGGACGACACCGCGAATTCGCCGAGGAGCTTCGTCTCCCCGTAGCGGCAAAGCGGCGCGTAATCCTTACAGTCCGGGTCCCAGGGCACGATCCCCTGCCCGCTGAAGACGTAATCCGTGGAAATGTACATCATCTTCGCGCCGCAGGCCGCGCAGGCTTCCGCGATGTGGCGGGTGCCGGACACATTGATCCGGTAGACCTTCAGGAAGTTTTCGTCGTCCTCCGCGGCGTCCACGGCCGTCCACGCGGCGCAATGGACCACGGCGTCCGGGCAGAGCCCGGCGATCACGCTTGAAACCGCTTCCCGGTCCGTGATGTCCATGCGGACGTACGGCGCCGTCACGGCAAAGCTCCCGTCCTGTACGCCGTTGTACTGTTCGAAGATGTCCGAACCCGTGACTTCATGCCCGCGGGACGCGAGTTCGTTGACCACGTCGTGGCCGAGCTGCCCGGCCACACCGGTTACAAGTATTCTCATACGGTCTGTCCTTTCCCGCCCTCCGCGGGTCCGCGCGTCCTTACTTTCCGGACGCGGGATACGGGGCCGGCTTCCTGTTCAGTCCAGCTTCCCGCCGTACATTTTCTCAAAATAGTGCCGGTATTCGCCGGAGATGATGTTCTCCCACCATTCCCGGTTCTCCAGGTACCAGCGGATCGTCTCCGGGATCCCGGTGTCAAAGGTGTACACCGGCTTCCAGCCGAGCTCGGTCTCCAGCTTCGTGGGGTCGATCGCGTACCTGCGGTCATGCCCCTTCCGGTCTTCCACATGCTCGATCAGGTCCTCGGACTTCCCGAGGGCCTTCAGGATGGTCGTGACCACCTGCATGTTCGTCCGCTCGTTGTGGCCGCCGATGTTGAAGACTTCGCCGGGCTTCCCGTTCCGGACGACCAGGTCGATCGCGACGCAGTGGTCGTAGACATGGAGCCAGTCGCGGACGTTCAGGCCTTCCCCGTAGACCGGGAGCTTCCGGTCCGCGAGCGCCCGGCTGATCATCAGCGGGATCAGCTTCTCCGGGAACTGGTATTGACCGTAATTATTGCTGCAGCGCGTTATATTAACGGGCATTCCGTAAGTGTCGTGAAACGCTTTCACAAAAAGGTCGGCGGAAGCTTTACTTGAGCTGTAAGGACTGTGCGGATCAAGCGGTGTGCTCTCTGTA
>JAGDAW010000100.1 GCA_017959345.1 Lachnospiraceae bacterium
GGGAGGCCTTCAGACGATCGAGAGCTGCTTCGCCGTGCGCCTGACCGGCCCCCCCGCGTGCCGGGAGGCCTTAAGACGATCGAGAGCTGCTTCGCCGTGCGCCTGACCGGCCCCCCTGCGGGCCTGGGCTGCCTTCCTCACACGGATTCGAAAAAACGGTTGGAAAACGGACGTGGATCTGGTATACTGTAATGTACGGTCAGGAACCCCGGACGCGCGGTCAGGGAGATTGCCTGCCGCGCGTCCTTTTTTCCGTGTGCCCCTGTCCGGACGTGGCGGGACGGCGGCTTCCATATGCGGTATATAAACTTCATCGATCAAGGAGGATTGAGTTATGCTTGTTGAAACAAAGGCCAGAATCGGCGTCTTCGCCATCGCGCTCGGCGCCTACCTGCCCCAGTTCCCCAGCCTCGTGCCGGAATTCGAAGGGCAGTACGAGGCGTTCCGGAACAGCCTGCCGGATACCGTGGAGATCGTGGACGGCGGGATCGTGACCACGAAGGAACTGGCCATGGCGGCCGGGGACCGCTTCCGCGCGGCGGACGTGGACCTGGTGATCCTGCAGCTCCTGACCTACGCGACGTCCTACAACATGCTGCCCGCGGTGCGGGACCTGGACGTGCCGGTGGTGCTGGTCAATGTGCAGAAGAAGAAAGCGCCGGATTACGCCCATACCGACACCGCCACGTGGCTTGGCGAACTGTACGCCTGCGGCGCCGTCGGCGAGATGGTGGCGGACCTGGAGCGCGCCGGGAAGCGGCACGCGGTGATCACCGGCGTCGTGGAAGGCGGGGACCCGTACGTGAAGGCGGAGATCGAGGACTGGTGCAGGGCGGCGCAGGTGAGACGGCGCTTCCGTGACACGAACCTCGCCCAGATCGGGCGGCCGTACCCGGGCATGATGGACCTCTATATCGACGAGACGAACCTGTACCACCGGATGTTCCTGTATACGAAGCAGTTCGACTGGGAGAAAATGTGGGCCATCGCGGACCATGTGACGGACGGGGACGCCATCCGCGCGAAGGCGCAGGAGATCCTGGACACCTTTGACATCGAAGGCGGCGGCACCGTCGAGAAGGTCTGGGACATGGCCCGGTACGTGGTCGCGTTCGAGCAGTGGGTGAAGGACGAGCACATCGGCTTCGTCGCGTCCCATTACGACGGGTTCGCCCAGGGGAAGGCGGGCGTGCTGGACAGCATGCTGATCCCGGCGTTCTCCATGCTGATCAAGCAGGGCATCGCGTGCGCCGTGGAAGGGGACATCAAGGTTTCCATGGCCATGAGCATCTTAAAGACCATCTCGGGCATGGGGCAGCTCTCCGAGATGTACTCCATCGATTTTAATGAAGACATCTGCATCATCGGCCACAGCGGGTCCGGCGACGCGGACATTTCCTCGATCAAGCCCACCATGAAGATCGTGCCCGTATTCCACGGGAAGACCGGCGGCGGGTACCTGACCCAGTTCTATCCGCACCTGGGGCCCGTGACCTATCTCGGCATCACCCAGGACCGCGACGGCCATTTCAAGTTCGTCGTTGCGGAGGGCATCACTGAGCCCGGCCCCATCTTCACGTTCGGCGACACGAACATGCGCACCCGGTTTACCTGCGGCGCGCGGGAGTTCTGCAACCGCTGGAGCGAGGCGGGCCCGACCCACCACATGGCGGCGGCAGCCGGCAGGCATATCAACACGATCCTGAAGGTTGCGAAGATTTTCGACGTCCCGGTGGACATCATTACACGGTAAAAACAGCCGGAAACGGCGGGGGAGGCGCTTGCCTCCCCTTTTTTCTGCACTTTTCAACAAAATTGTCCCCACTTTCCACCACCTCGGAACGCACCTCAAAAAAGGCTTAAATTTCCTCAAAAAAATTAAAATTTCCTCTTGACAGTTTTGGTAGATGTGCTGTAAAATGATGCTGCGGATAGAATCAGTGGTGAAAAGTGTAAGAAAGTGGAACCGAGAATCCGGCAGAAAGGAGGTCAGACGCATATGTTCATGGGAACCTACACACACGCTATGGACGAGAAGGGCCGTCTGATCATTCCTGCGAGGATCCGGGAAGAGCTGGGGGAAGGGTTCATCCTGACGAAGAACCTGGACCACTGCCTGGGCATCTATCCGGCGGAAGGCTGGAAGAAGTTCGTGGAAGCCGTCGGGACCCTGCCGAAGATCTCATCGGAGGCGGCGCGCAGGCTGCGCCGGTTCTATTTCGGGAACAGCCTGACCTGCGAAGTGGACAAGCAGGGCAGGATCCTGATCCCGGGGCCGCTCCGTGAGTTTGCCGGCCTTTCCAGGGACATCACGATGGTCGGCGTCGACGACCACGTCGAGATCTGGGACACCGCGGTATGGAACAAGTACAACGCGGAACTGGACGTGGACGACCTGATGGATGAGCTCGGCGCACTGAATCTGTAACATGCTGGAATTTGAACACACACCCGTTCTTTATCATGAGACGCTGGAAGCGCTGGACATCCGTCCGGACGGCATTTACCTGGACGGGACCCTGGGCGGGGGCGGGCACGCCTCCGGGATCGCGGCACGGCTGACCGGCGGCGGAAGGCTGGTCGGGATCGACCAGGACGGCGAGGCCATCGAAGCCGCGACGCTCAGGCTGGCGCCTTACAGGGACCGGGTGACCATAGTAAGAAGGAATTATGAAGCCTTCCGGGAGGTCCTGGACCTCCTCGGGATCAGGGAAGCAGACGGCATCCTGCTGGACCTCGGGGTTTCTTCCCACCAGCTGGATGACGCAGAACGAGGGTTTTCCTACCGGGTCGACGCGCCGCTCGACATGCGGATGGACACACGGCAGGAGAAGACCGCGGCAGACATCGTGAACCGTTATTCCGAAACCGAACTGTACCGGATGATACGGGATTACGGCGAAGACCCCTTCGCGAAAAACATCGCGAAACACATCGTACGATGCAGGGAGAAGGAGCCTGTCACCACCACGTTTCAGCTGGTAGACGTCATCAAAGCGGCTATCCCGGCACGTATCAGAGAAAAAGGCGGACATCCCGCGAAACAGACCTTCCAGGCCATCCGGATCGAGCTGAACCGGGAACTGGAAGTATTGAAATCCTCCCTGGATGGGATGGTGGACGCGCTTGCCCCGGGCGGGCGGATCGCCGTCATCACGTTCCATTCCCTGGAGGACCGGATTGTGAAGAACACGTTCAGGACCGCAGAGGATCCATGCATCTGCCCCAAAGATTTCCCGGTATGCGTATGCGGGAGGAAGAGCAGGGGGAAGGTGGTCACGCGGAAGGCGGTAACGGCCTCCGCGGAGGAACTGGAGCGGAACCCGAGAGCGAAGAGCGCGAAGCTCCGCGTCTTCGAGAAAGGCGCAGGGGAAGGATCGCGCAGGCGGCAGTAGGAAGGGAACGATATGGCATCAGAACTCAGAAAAACAGGAAGCAGCCGGTACTCCAATTCCGGCAGCACCCCGATCTATTTCAACACCGGGAACCGGGAAAGCAGCTTCCCCGGCGGTACGGTGCTGAACCGGAGGGAGGGGCGCTATTCGAATTCGGGCCAGCAGTCCCCTTCCGGGTCCGCCTATGTACAGGGCAGCGCGGCACCCGCGCTGGAACCGGGACGGGTACGCAGGAAGGCCCCGGTCCCGGCACCGGAACCGGAGGCGCGGAAGCGGAAACCGGCCGGGACGAAAACCGGGACGGCCCGCACCGCGGCGTCGTCCGTAAGGACGGCACGCACTTCTGCGGCGCCCGTAAGGACTGCCGGGAGCGCGGCGCCCGTATACGAGCCGGAGAAGATCCGGAAAGCGAAAGAGGATTACGTTGCGCGGGGACGCGCGGCCATCGAGCAGAAAGCGCGGGCCAGGCGGCTCTCTTCCAGAGAGTATTCCCCCGTCCAGGTCACGGTCATCATGGCCTGCCTGGCGCTCATCCTCGTGACGGTCACGGTCTATATGGTCTCCCTTGCCGGCGTCCGGACGTCCAGGACCCGCGTGGAGAACCTGAAGCTGGATTACAGCCGGCTTTCCGCCGGAAACACATTGACAGAAGCGCAGATCCGGGATAATATTGACTATACCGAAGTCTACCGTTACGCCATCGAAACGCTCGGCATGGGACTGCCCGGGAAACAGCAGGTGGTGACCTACGGGAGAGGCACGCAGGAATACGTAACGAAGGGTGTGGATATCCCGAATGAATAAGAAAAGCCGGAACAGGCTGGCCGTCCTGCTGCTGGTCACCGGCCTTCTGCTTGCAGCATGCATCGCGAGGGCCGCGTACCTTGTCGTGGAGAACGGCAGCGAATATCATCACAGGGCTCTGGCTCAGGCGACAGGATCCGCCACGGCGATCCTCGCCCGCCCGGGCTCTATTTTGGATGCGAACGGCGTGAACCTGGCCACCGTGCGCCGGGTGTACCGCCTGATCCTGGACCCGAAGGTGATGAAGGAGACGGAGGAGACGTACAAGGGCTCCCTGGAGAAGACCGCGGAGATCGTCGCGGAGGCGTTCGCGCTCGACCGCGCGGACCTGGTCCGGACCTTCCGGGAAAATGAATCGTCCGCGTACATCCGCTACGCCGCCTGCCCCATCCTGTCCGAGGAGGAAGTCGCGCATTACAACGAACTGACGGAGGCCTTTGAAGCCGAGAAGAAAGCGTTCAACGAAGCCGTCCTTTCGGACCGGAACAGCAAGGAATCCCGGATTACGGCGCGGGTCGCCGGCGTCTGGTTCGAAGAGGAGTACCGGCGGGAATACCCCCAGGGCGACCTGCTCAGCAAGGTCATCGGGTACACCACGAAGGACGCCTCGGCCGGCATCCTCGGCCTGGAATACTACTATAACGACGTCCTCCACGGCACGAACGGGCGGGTGTTCACCTATGTGGATACCGACGGGGTCGTGAAGAAGGAGACGGAAGACGCGCTGGACGGGTACACATTGGTCACCTCGCTGGACACGAACGTGGCCTCCGTGGTCCGCAATGCCATCCGGGAATTCATGGAGGAGATCGGCGGCAAGCGGGTCAATGTCCTCGTGATGAACCCGAATACCGGCGAGATCCTGTGCATGGAGTCGGATACGGAATTCGACCTGAACAACCCCTCCGACCTGTCCGCCCTCTTTACGGAAGAGGAGCTTGCGCACCCCGAGGAGACGTTCCTCCTGAAAGAGGCGTTCAAGGGCCGCATGGGCCAGCTGTATGCCATGTCTGAGGAAGACCGCCTCCAGGCGCTCCTCCAGCAGGTCCAGATGAACTTCGCGGTCAGCGGCACCTACGAACCCGGCTCCACGGCGAAGACCCTGACGCTCGCCACGGGCTTCGAGGAAGGGCTGCTGAACCCGGAAGAGACGTTTTACTGCGACGGCGCCATCGGCGTCGGGAACTATACGATCCACTGCCACATGGACACCCTGTGCGGGAACCTGCGGCCCATCGAGGCGCTGGCCCGTTCCTGCAACGTGTGCCTGGTGCAGATCGGGGCGCGGCTGGGGGCAACGGCGTTTGCCAAATACCAGGAGGTGTTCAACCTCGGCCAGCGGACCGGGATCGACCTGCCGGGTGAGGCGAACACGGCGGGGCTGATCTATTACGGGAACCGGCTGGGGGATATCGAGCTCGCGACCTGTTCCTTCGGCCAGGGCTTCAATGTGACCATGGTCCAGATGGCCGCCGCCTACAGCTCCATCGTGAACGGGGGGTATTACTACGAGCCCCACGTCGTGACGAAGATCCTGGACAGCGCGGGGAATACGGTGAGCGAGATCACCCCGACGCTCGTCCGCCGGACCATTTCCGAAGAGACGTCCTCGTACCTGAAGACCTCGCTCCGCTACGTCACCCAGATGGGGACCGCGACCAGCGCGACCACCTTCGGCTATTACATGGGCGGGAAGACCGGCGCGTCCGAGAAGCTGCCCCGCGGGACCGGCGACTATGTGGTGTCCTTCATCGGCGCGACCCCGATCGAGCAGCCCCGGTTCCTGGTGTACGCCGTCGTGGATACGCCGAATACGGAAGACCAGTCGTCCTCCATCCCGGCGCAGATCCTCGCGAAGAAATGCTTCGACGGGCTCTACACCTATTTCAATGTGTACTCCGCCATGGAAGACGACGCCTATGAATACGACTGGGCGAACTACCGGAATTCCGCCGGCGAGTCGGACGCGGCGGGCGGGGAGTCCGACGTGGACGACCCGAACCACCTGATCCGCTGGATCGAGGACAATGAAAACCTCGTCAACGAGCGGATCGCGGATATGGAGCGCATGAAGGCTTACGAAGAAGAGCAGCGGCTGGAAGAAGAGCGCCGCCGCAATGAGGCGGGCACGCCGTAAGGGCCGCACCGTACGGATAAACGAAAAACGGGACAGGAGCGGGGGCAGGCGGCCCCCGCTCCGACCGTATCCGGGGGAAACCATCCTGAACGCAGACTCCGCCGCTCCGGCGCCCCCCGCTCCGCCCGTATCCGGCGAAAACCGGGCAAAATGAA
>JAGDAW010000101.1 GCA_017959345.1 Lachnospiraceae bacterium
GACGCCCGCACCGGGAAATACGAAGGCAACTCCTACAACGTGGGGGACTCCGTCAACCTGATGGATTACTCCCTGAAGGCCGCGCACGCGGACGTCTTCGCGAAGACCTGCGAACTGATCCGCTTCCGGAAAGCGCAGGCCGCGTTCCGGCTCGCGTCCCGCGCGGAGATCTCCGCGAAGGTGACGGATATGGTCCAGCAGGGCGGGAACATTTCCTTTAAGGCGGACGGGCTGCTGGTGTTCCATTCCATCTCCGGCATGCAGGCGGAGCTGGACGGCACGTGGAAGGTCCTCTATTCCAATGTGCGGGACGCGGGCGAAACCCTGTCCGGGACCTTCAGCATCGGCACCAATGAATCCATCGTGCTGGGGAAGGCCGAATAAGATGTTCAGGCACGGCGATATCAGTACGGAAACAGACCGGGGGCCGTTCTTCTTTACCCTTGCGGCCCTGGTCACCTGCCTCACGGCCGCCGTCCTCTTCTTCGTTTTCGGGAAGGGGGACGGGCTTGCGGTGTTCGCGGGCATCCTGCTCTCGGTAATCGCACTGGCGTCCGGGGCCACCCTGTTCGCCCTTGTGACGGACCGGGCCTACGTGGAAGACGGCGTGCTGCACATGCGCTACCTCTTCCGGAGCGCCCGGGTGCACGTGGAGGACATCGGGAAGATCTGCCTGAAGGACGAGGAATACGCGGTATATAATCCGAAAGGGGACCTGCTCGGCACCATCAACGGGAAACTCACCGGGATCGGGAAAGTGGTGCACGAGCTGGACCGGCTGGGCGTCACGTTCCGGTGACGCGCCCGCGGTCCGCCTGCGGGCGACCGCTTTGAATGTGAATTAACTGCCGGTACCGAACCGGCATTTCAGAACGCTATTATCATCTATGGAGGGAGCATATGGCTAATCTGAAGCTTTCCCACATCTACAAGGTCTATGACAACGGGCACAAGGCGGTGAACGACTTCTCCATCGATATCGCCGACCAGGAATTCATCGTGTTCGTGGGACCGTCCGGATGCGGAAAATCCACAACCCTGCGCATGATCGCCGGCCTGGAGACGATTACCGCCGGGGACCTGTTCATCGGCGATACGCTGGTGAACGACATGGAACCGAAGGACCGGGACATCGCCATGGTGTTCCAGAGCTACGCCCTGTACCCGCACATGACCGTGTACGAGAACATGGCGTTCGGCCTCCGGAACCGGAAGATGCCGGAGAACGAGATCCGGGAGCGCGTGCAGAAAGCCGCGAAGATGCTGGATATCGAGGATTACCTGCAGCGCAAGCCGAAGGAGATGTCCGGCGGACAGCGCCAGCGTGTGGCGCTCGGACGCGCCCTTGTGCGTGACCCGAAGGTATTCCTGCTCGACGAGCCGCTGTCGAACCTGGACGCGAAGCTCCGTGCGGCCATGCGTACCGAGATCACGGCGCTGCACAAGAGCCTGAAGACGACCTTTATCTACGTCACCCATGACCAGGTGGAAGCCATGACCATGGGCACCCGGATCGTCGTCATGAAGAACGGCTACGTGCAGCAGATCGACACGCCCATGAACCTGTACCACGAGCCTTACAACAAGTTCGTCGCGGGCTTCATCGGCACGCCGCAGATGAACTTCTTCAACGTCTCCCTGAAACGGGAGAAGGAGACCGTGACGATCATTTTCCAGAACGGGGACACGGTCCAGCTTCCTTACGAGCGGGTCTCGAAGATCCACAGCCGCTACCTGAACGGGGACACGCAGGTGGTCTTCGGCATCCGTCCGGAGCACCTTGCCCTGAAGAAGGGCGGCCAGCTGCAGAAGGACGAGGCGGGCGTGAAATTCATCGTCACGAACGTGGAGCGCCTCGGGAACGAGACGATCATCTACGGGAAGCTCGGCGATCAGCTGGGCGATTTCACGATGAAGGACGAGGGGGACTCGATCATCGTCAAGACGACGGACGCGGACGACATCCGGATCGGGGACGTGGTCTTCGCGGAGCCGAACCAGAACCGCGTGCATTTCTTCGACGCGGAGACCGAGGTCACGCTGATGAACCGCATCCCGCCGTACAATACGGTGGAAGCCCTGAAGAAAGTCGGCGTCATGGAACTGCTCGGGAGCCGCGTCGCGCTGCCGGACGCTTTTGATAAAGCCCTGGAAAATGCGGACCGCTTCGAACTCAGCATCCCGCCGCAGGCCATCGTGCCCGGCGACGATTTCGCCCTGGAAGTGGTGCACATCGAGCAGGTGAACGACCAGCGCCTCGCGTACCTGAGGAACGGGGACAGCTACCTCTTCGCGCTCGTGGACGATACCGTCCGGGAGGGCGGCACCTACCGCTTCTCGCTCCTGAACGATAAGCTGGAAGTGTCCGCGTACGGGGAAGAGAAGATGAAGGCCATCCCGGACCAGGAGTTCCTGGAGGGCACCTTCTCGAAGACGGATACGAAAGAGAACAAGAACCGGGTGCTCCGTTTCTTCTACAATATCGCCGGTTATTCCATTGAAGCCGAGCCGGAGAAGGGGTATAAGATCAATTCCATCGACGGCGACAGCTGCTATAAGAAAACATACCGGTATGCCGTGGACCGGAACAGGATCCGTTTCGCCTCGAATGACGAACCGGGTCTGGACGTCGTGGTCCGGGATATCCTGAATTACGGGAACGTCTGTTTCGCGGAGGTGGAGACCGCGAGCCTGGAGAAGGGCAAGACCGGCGGGCAGAAGCTCCTGCTCCGCGTGGACCCGGATTTCAGCGAGACGCGCGTCCGGATCGCTTTCGACAGCGCGGACATTTCCGTTTATTCCACAACGATCGATATGAAGATCTGCTGATATGGCGGCCGGGACAGACGGCGCGGAGCTCCGCTTAGAGCCGAACTCCAGGCCATACCTGCTGAAAAGGATCCTGTCGGACGGGACCGACATCGCGGCGGTGTTCCTGCTGTTCCTGCTGTTCACGGCAGTGGTCATGATGACGCCGCTCGCGGACGGCTACAACGCCCATGCCGGGCGGTACCAGGAGATCGTCCGGGAGACGGCGGACGCGCTGGGGGATCCGGA
>JAGDAW010000102.1 GCA_017959345.1 Lachnospiraceae bacterium
CAGATGATTGATAGGGAATAAAAGAAAAATGTTGCAGCGTATGGATAAAAAAACATTGATGGAATCGCTTGCCCGTAAGGCTTATGAAAAGGACAGCTTCAATGGGGCCTGGCTCTATGCCGAAAACGGCGAGATCGTAAGTAAGGGCACGTTTGGATGGCTAGACCCGGAAGGGGTCATCCCCATTGAGGAAGACTCGATCTTCCAGCTTGCGTCGGTCAGCAAGCAGTTCACTGCCGCCGCTGTCATGCTGGTGGTCAGGACAGGGCTTCTGCGCCTTGACGACGAGATCACGAAGTTTTTCCCGGAGATCCCGTATCCGGGCGTGACGATTCGCCATCTGCTTACCCACACCGGCGGCGTGCCGGATTATTTCGACGACGCGGATTGGTTTGTCGATATCTGGAAAAAAGAGAACCGGGTCCCCGGCAACGATGAGATCCTGCGCTTCCTCTGTGAGACCGGGACAAAGCCCTACGGTGCCCCAGGGGAGAAATTCGTCTATTCCAACACCGGTTACAACCTCCTGGCGCTGTTGGTGGAGCGGCTCTCCGGCGTTCCGTTTGAGGTCTTCCTGCAGGAGAACATTTTCGGGCCTGCGGGCATGAGCAGCACACGGTGCTGCCATATCCGCCGCGACGGCGTCCCGTTTGAGAACTACGCACGCGCGACGGTGTATGAGGACGGCCGGTTTGTTGCCGATGTGGATTCCGAAGAGGCTCGGGATGTGATCGCCTTTGACGGTCTGAACGGCGACGATTACGTATATACCAATATCTTCGATATGCTCAAGTGGGACAGGGTCCTTCGCGCGGGCAGCATACTGACCCATGAGGAGCAGCGGATGATGTACACGCCGGTCACGCTCAACAGCGGGGAACCCTATGAAGACGAAGACGGAGACGGTTACGGCTTCGGCTGGGCCATCACAAAGGATGAAGCGCTTGGGCTGATCGTCAGTCATTCGGGCGGCATGCCGGGCGTCCACACCTGGTTCAAGCGCTTTATTGACACAGACAGGGTGCTTGTCATCCTCTGCAACAGGGAAGAACTGGATATCCGGGCGCATAACGGTCTCTTCTTCGGACTCCTTGCCGTCGCAAAGGACAAGCAGCCGGAACCTGTTGTTACCATCGAAGATATCGCTGTCCCGGATCCTGACAGGTCCGGTTGGGAAAGCTTCTGCGGTAAGTACGAACATCCCGAAGGCGCCGACTTCATCGTGGACGAAGTTTACATGAAAGACGGTGAACTGTACGCTAAGGCCGTTGACGAAGACGGCGACGCGCTGGAATTCCGTCTGTATCCCATCGGCGAGGGCGAGTTTGGAAGAAAATGCGGCATGATCCGGCTGGCCTTCCGCGAAGGCTGCCTGGTGTATGACGATTTCACCTGCAAAAAGCTGTAAACGGATACCATCTATGAGAGATACCGGCCTGCCGCATCATGCAGCAGGCCGGTATCTCTATCGCCAATCCCGTCAGGCAGGTGCCCATATCCGTTTTGAGTCATCGCTTTCTTACGAGGACCGGCTTAAGGGCAGGTTCTTTCATCGAATCTCCGGACAGCGCTTCCAAGGTTTTGAGAAACCTGCGGTCATTCCCCGTCACGGATATGCTCCAGGATGAACGCCGCGGTCTTCCGCTGTTGTTCTTCATGAGAGACAGAGGCTTCCCCGTCTCCGTCCTGTTCCCCGTAATTGCCGAACCAGGCGTGGTTTCCGCCCTCGATCACATACTCAAAGCTGCGTTCCGGCGTGTATGCCCGGCCTTTTTCCAATTTCTCCCGGTTCAGCACCCGGTCCTCCGACCCGTAGATGCTGAGGAACAGGAGGCTGTCGTCCAGTTCTTCCGTCGGATACGCGGCAAACAGGATGACGCCGGAAAGCGTATCCGCGTGCGCCGCCGCGTAACGGGCGGCCATCGCGCCGCCGAGGGAATGGCCGCCGATGTACCACGACGGATACGTATACTGCCCGATGACGTCCGAGGCCCTGTCCATGTCCAGAAAAGCGAAATTCAGCGGCATCTCCACAAGGCATACGTCCAGGTCCTGCGCCGCAAGCATACGGAGCAGGGGCGCGTAAGAAGCCGGTTCCACTTTCGCCCCCGGATAGAAAATGAGGGCATCCTCCTCTCCGGGGCCGTCAAAGAACCACCCATAGTCCGTCCGGGTCACCGTCACGGTCCCGTCCGATTCCAGTGCCTCAAGCGCGGTCCCGTCCGCGCGGTACACGTCTCCCACGTAGATCATAACAGCCGCTGCCAGCGCGGCGATGACCAGCAGGATGCCGAAGAGGATCCATCTTTTCTTCATGCTGCAATGCTCCATTCCGTCATACCGGATAATCAAGATGCCGGACGCCGGTCCTGCCGCCGGTTTTCCATCACGACACGGTCATACCGGATGCGTCCCTGCGTTCAATGTGTGCTCTCTTCCAGCTCAAGCCGCATCAGCACCAGTTCCTGCCAGCCGCTCACCCGGGATATAAACCCGCGGGGATTCCGGCCGTACTCCACGAAACCCGCCTGCTCATACAGCGCGATCGCGCGGCGGTTATCCGCCACCGCTTCCAGTTCCAGCTGGCGGTAACCCACAGCCTTCGCGCATTCGATGCACGCCTCTGTCAGGGCGCGCCCGATGCCGAGCGACCAGTAAGCCCGGTCGACGCTGACGCCGAAGTCCGCCCGGTGCCGGATCTTCTCTTTCTGCCCGATACAGCCGATGCCGGCAGTCCCCGCGATCACCCCGTCCACTTCCGCGAGAATCTCGATCCCGTCTTCGCTGTCCGTTTTCTCTTTCAGGTACTGTGCTTCCTGTTCCGCCGTCAGACGGGTCTCTTCCGGATACGTGAGCAGGTAATCGGTCTGCGCGTGCGTCCGGATGAACACGTCCAGCACGGCGGCCCCGTCCTGCGCGGTCCCGTTTCTCAGGGTACAGCGCCTCCCGTCTTTCAGGGTAATGATTTTAAAATATTTCATCCCGGTCCCCCTTACCAAACATGAAACTGAAAACGTGACGCTCCGGTCCTTTCTTCCGTGCTGAGGACCTGCGGAGCGCCGCGCTGTCTATTCTCTTCGTGAAAAAATGTATCTGACCGAATAACCGGATCCGCATCTCCGGCCCCGGTTCCCGGAACGGTCCGCCGTTCCGGCTTATCCTTACACCGGCTCCCCGGTGACCGCCGCCATCTCCATGACCGCCTTCATCTGCTTCTCGAAGAATTCCGCAGGGATCAGGGCGATTCCGATCTCGTCCCCCAGGACGATCAGGCGCATCCCGGCCGCCAGACAGTAGCGGTCCCTTGCGCCTTTCGGGATCACGATCTGGCCTCTTTCATTGATCGTAACGGAACCCCAGATGCTTTTCCCGGCCGGCGGGGGCGGTATGCTCCCGATGCCCTCCGTCGTCTCATCCCTGAGGAGGCTGTCGACCGTCGTACCGTACATTTTCGCCAGGAGGCCGCATTTTTCCACATCCGGGATCGTCGTACCGCGCTCCCACTTCGCATAGGCCTGCCGTGAGACGCTGACGCGTTCCGCGACTTCTTCCTGCGACAGGCCGTGCAGGCGGCGCAGCATCCGTATATTTTCCTTCAGCATGCTCCTGTCCTCACAGATCCAGCGTTTCAAACCACCTGCACGCGCGCTTCCAGGAAAGGAAGGTGATCAGGACGTACGCAGAAAAGCCGGTCCCGAACAACGCGAGCTGCAGCGGCAGGTGGTCCGTCCCGAACGCGTTGACCGCTTCCATCCCGGGGAAGAAGTGCACGGCTTCCGCCGCGAATACCACAAGGAACGCGACCACGATATAGGTCACGTACGGGCGGGCGAACTGGTACGCCGTCCTGAAAAACCCGGCGACAAAGATCCAGTTGAACAGGCCGAAGATGAGGAACGCAACCCCCAGCGCGAACCCATTGGCATTCATCAGCGCGTTCTGCCGGTATACGATGGCATCCGCGAAGACCGTCATGCGGAGTACCACCGCTGCGGCCATCAGGAGCGCCGCACAGAGCTCAAGCATGCAGACGAACAGGAATTTCCCGCTCACCACGTCCCGTTTCGCAATGGGGAGCAGCGCGGAATACACGATATCATTGGCCTCCCGGGCGGTCTGGAAGCTGTAGAAAATGCCCAGCGTCACAAAAAAGGCGCCGCAGAGGATGGGATAGCCCGGAAGCAGGAACATCAGTCCGAACGCCAGGAAAATGTACGACAGCGGCGACGCGCTGAGTTTCAGTTCTTTTCTCAGAATATTACGCATGGCTTGCCTCCTTCTCCAGTCTGAGCATGGTGTCTTCGAGGGTTTCCCCTTCGGAAGAGAACGTATGGATAAAATCCTCTTTGGACGAAGCGGAGACAATCCGGCCCTTCGAAATATAGACAATGTCATCCGCGCATTTCTCGATGTCCGAGATGATGTGCGTGGAGAAAAAGACGGCTACGCCTTCCGCCTTCAGTTCCGTGAAGATATCCAGCAGCTCGCTCCTGGAGAACGGGTCCAGCCCGCTGGTCGGTTCATCCAGAATCAGCACTTCCGCCTTATGGGAAAGCGCCAGCATCAGGTTGAACTTCACCTTCATGCCTTCCGAGAGCTCCCGCGGCGTCTTCGTGTCATCCAGCTGGAACAGCTCCGCGTACTTCCGGCAGGCTTCCGCGTCCCAGGTCTCATAGAACCGCTTCTCGATATCCAGGATATCCCGGATCCGCTTCCTGGGGTACCAGTTCACCGTCCCGGTGGAGTAGCCGATGCGCTGCTTGATCTCCGATTCGTTCCTGAGGAACGGTTTCCCGAAAAAGAGGACCTCCCCGCTGTCCGGGTGGATCAGGTTCAGCATGGACTTGATGGTCGTCGTCTTCCCCGCGCCGTTCCGGCCGATAAAACCCGTGATCCGGCCGCGCCCCACGCCGAAGGAAACGTCATCCAGGACAAAGGACGGATACTTTTTCACAAGGTTCCGAACTTCCGCTACACTCATAAAAACCTCCAAAAATCAAATTTGTATGAATATTGTAACGTATGGTTGCGCGGAAATCAAGCACCCGGACGATACAGAATAGCGCCCGTTTTGTTATTTTTGGTTGCATAGTTCCGAACGAAGCAGCCGCTTCGGCGGCACAGGGTCAGCGGTTATACTTATGAACCGCCGTAACCAGCATGCCCAGCCCGGCCGCAAATGCCGCGGCAAAACAGAGGAAACTGGCCGCGGACTGCGTGAAGGCAAAAAGGACCGCCGTCGCGAGCAGGCCGATCCCTGTCACCAGCAGCCCGATTCCGGAAAGCGTGCAGAACGCTTTCCGATTCTCCGGCGTGACCTTGTCCACATGATAGTCATGCATCAGCGTGAGCATCTCTTTCCGCCAGACCAGACAGCCCAGCACGACAAAAAGAATCCCCACAATCCCGGTCATCAGCACCCCTGCGATCACCCCTGCCATCTCCTTCACCTCCCGGCCTGTCCCGGCTGACCCGGCCAGATGTCCGTTCTCCCGGCCCGTCCCGGCTGACCCGCTCTGGATACCCGTTCTCCCGGCCCGTCCCGCGGTCCGCCGCGGGGGCCGGAATCACCTGGTTCCCCCCGCAGTATAAAACACATCCGCCGCCCCGTAAAGCCCTTTCTCCGACGGAATCCCCGGCCGGAAGACCCGGCTCCGGAAGCCTCCGGCATCTCCGGCCATTTTCTGCGGTCCCCGCGGGTCCGGACAGGCCCCGGCGCCTCCGGCCGCAGCCG
>JAGDAW010000013.1 GCA_017959345.1 Lachnospiraceae bacterium
CCGGGAGGAAACCATGGTCCACACAGTTGAAATCGTCAGCCTCTCCAGCGGCATCATCGGGGAAACCCGTGTCGCCCACGAACGGGAAATCGGCATCGAACGGCTCGAAGCGATGGGGCTCCGGGTGAAGTTCGCGCCCCACGCGCTGAAAGGCCTTGCGTACATTCAGGAACATCCGGAGGACCGGGCGGCGGACCTGGTCGGGGCCTACGCGGACCCGGAAGTGGATATGATCCTCTGCGCGATCGGCGGGGATGATACGTACCGCCTGCTTCCGTATCTTTTTGAAGGGGACAGGCTGAAAAATGTGGCCGACAGCCGAAAGATTTTCCTCGGCTTCTCGGATACGACGATCAACCACCTGGTGCTCCACCGGCTCGGCGTGAAGACCTTCTACGGGCAGTCCTTCCTCGCGGACATCTGCGAACTGGAGGCGGACATGCTGCCTTACAGCCGGCGGTTCTTCGAGGAGCTGGTCCGGACCGGCACCATACGGGAGATCCGTCCGGCCGACGTCTGGTATGAAGAGCGGAAGTCGTTCGGGCCGGACCAGACCGGGGTGCCGCGGGTGAAGCACGCGGACACAGGGTTTGAATTGCTGCAGGGACCGGCCGTCTTCTCCGAGAAGGTCCTCGGCGGCTGCATCGATTCGCTGTATGACCTTTTCGACGGCACGCGCTATGCGGATATGCCCGTCCTCTGTGAGAAGTACCGCATTTTCCCGGAGGCGGAGGACTGGAAAGGGCGCATCCTCCTGCTGGAGACCAGTGAGGAGAAACCGTCCCCGGAAAAGTACCGCCGGGGGCTTGAATTCCTGAAGGCGCGGGGCGTGTTCGGGCAGGTCTCGGGCGTGCTGGCCGGGAAGCCGATGGACGAGGCCTGCGCGGCCGAATATAAGGAAATGCTGGTATCCGTCATCGCGGATCCCGCTCTGCCGGTGCTCTGGAACGTCAACATCGGCCACGCGGCGCCCAGGTGCATCATCCCGTTCGGCGTCGACGCGGCGGTGGACGCCCGCGCGCAGGTGATCCGCTTTGAATCCGGAAAACAGGATTGAAAAAAGAGGGCTGTCTGTGTATAATTACAGTTTAAGACAGATCGGATTCCGGGAAGGAGACTGGCCGATGGAACCCTATGAAGCCATCCGGGTGGAAATCATAAAGATCCGGCGGGAAGACGTGATCACCGCAAGCAGCGAAACGGAGATCCCCACCGGTACCGAAGGCGATATCCTGATGCCTGAAGTGCCGTAACGGTGAAGGATGTGAGGGGCGGGAACCATGGGTTTCCGCCCCTGTCCGTCCGAGGGGGAAGGCGCAGGGACGAAGGGAGCAGGAAAATGTTCAAATCCATACTGATCAAAGACACCACCCGCGAGGAGCGCATCCGGATCGTGAACCAGGCGCTCTGGGACGCCTGCGGGACCGAATGCGAGTTCTGTTCCGGCTGTGACAACCGCGGCGGCGGGCGGGTCGACAGCATTTACCAGCCATACATCGACGGCATCCTGGAGATCCGGGAGATCAATGCGCAGTTCCGTGCGCCGCTGGTCAGGGGGTAATGTGTGATGAAACCGGTGATTAAGACCATTCTTGCGTTTGCGGTCCTGGCCGCGGTGTGCGTGACCGCGGTGATATTGGACGCGCAGGACCGTTCGGCGGAGGTTTACCCGGATGCGCGGACGAAAATCATGCTCTATGGCGAGGCGCACGGCTCGAAGACGTATTACGACGTCGAGCTGGAGCAGTGGAAGCGCTGCTACGGGGAGGGCTGCCGGAACCTGTTTGTCGAACTGCCGTATTACAGCGCGGAGTTCCTGAATCTCTGGATGAAGGAGGATTCGGACGAACTGCTCGATCTGTGGTTTGAAGAGATCCGCGGCACACTGACCGCGAATGAATATTTCTACGCGTTCCTGCATGAGATCAGGGAAAGCTGCCCGGAGACCGTCTTCCACGGGACCGACGTCGGACACCAGTATGACACCACCGGCCCGCGGTATCTGCGGTATCTGGAGGCGCAGGGGCTGGAAGGGTCGGAACAGTACCGGCTGGCTGAGGCGTGCATCCGGCAGGGGGAGGATTACTACGGGAGCCGGACGGAGGATACCGGGATCTCCCCCGTGCGCGAAACGTATATGGTCGAGAATTTCAAAGCGGCGTACGCGCGCTGCGGCGGCGGGCGGATCATGGGCATCTACGGCTCTTACCACACGGACCTGGATCTCCCGGACCGGATGGCGGGGCAGCTGAAAGCATTTTACGGCGACGTCATCAGCAGTGTGAGGACCAGCACCCTCGTGCTCGACGCGGATTCCGGGAATCCCTACCGGATCGGGTTCTGTGTGACCGGCCTGATTTACCTGGTCATGCTGTTCGTCCCGAATATCCTGTGGGCCCGCGGAAGGAAGCCGGAAGGGTACGAAGAGGCGGAGAAGAAGGAAAATAAGGTGCTGCTTGCCTTTGAACGGGCGGGCCAGGTCCTGGCGACGGTGTCGGTGCTGGTCTTCCCGGCCATCAACCCGCACGTCCGGCGCCTTCCGGAGGGCGTTTTCTTCCGGTGGGACGTGCTGATCCTGGCGGCCGCGTTCGTGCTGATGATCCTGTACGAATGTTACTGGATCCGGTATTTCCGGAGCGCGCGCACGCTGCGGGACATGTACGCGTCCTTCGCGGGGTTCCCCGTGGCCGGCGCGACGCTCCCGGTCCTCGCGCTGCTCCTGATGGGGATCTATGCCCGCAACCTGGTCGTCGTCGCGGCGGCCGTGGTCCTCGGCATCGGCCACGTCGGGATCCACCTGGCGCACCGGAATGCGGCAGCGGCGGGGCAGGAAGACATTTCCTGAATCCACGGAAAGGCGGAATACCGGTATGAACGTGATCGAATACGGCAAAGAAAACCGCAGCGTCATCCTGCTGCTTCACGGCGGCGGGCTGTCGTGGTGGAATTTCCGGGCGGAGGCGGAACTGCTCGGGGACCGTTACCGCGTCGTCCTGCCGGTCCTGGACGGGCACGCGGACAGTGACGCGGATTTTACGGGCATCGAGGACAATGCGGCCCGGATCCTCGCCCATATCGACCAGGCATTCGGCGGTTCCGTGCTGGCCGTCGGCGGGCTGTCCCTCGGCGCCCAGGTTGCTGCGGAAATGCTGTCGCAGCGGCCGGACGTCTGCCGGTACGCCGTGCTCGAAAGCGCCTCCGTGATCCCTTCCGGGGTCACCCACGCGCTGATCGGCCCGGCATTCGCGTCGAGCTATGGCCTGGTCCGGCAGAAGTGGTTCGCGAAGATGCAGTTCGATTACCTGCGCATCCGCGCGGACCTGTTCGAGGATTACTACCGGGATACGGTAAAGATTTCCCGGGAAAATATGATCGCGTTCCTGAAGGCGAACACCGCGTACGCCCCGAAACCCGGGCTGCGGGACAGCCGGGCACGGGTGCGCATGGTCGTGGGCGGGAAAGAGCAGAAGCGGATGCTGCGTTCGGCAGCGCTGCTGAAAGACCTGCTGCCCGGCAGCACGGTGGAAATGAAGGACGGGCTGTACCACGGGGAATATTCCATCAACCACCCGGAACAGTACGCGGAGGACCTTCTGGAGATGCTCCGCGGATAAGGGGGCGAACGGCGAATCCTGCGAACCATGGTGACGCCGGGAGGAAACGCGCCGCGGATAAGGAAGCAGACGGATCCGACAGAGGGAAACGTGGATCCATCCCGGAGATGCGCCGCGGAGAAGGATGCAGAGCCCGTCACGGTGAACGAAAAAGGAGGTGAAAGGGGATGCCTTTCCGGATCGAACGGAACGATATTACGAAAGTGAAGGCGGAAGTGATCGTGAATTCCGCGAACCCGCGCCCGGTCATCGGGGGCGGGACGGACAGTGCCGTCTATCGGGCGGCCGGGGAGAACGCGCTTCTGGAAGCGCGGAAGAAGATCGGCGACCTCGCGCCGGGGCAGTGCGCGGTGACGCCGGCGTTCGCCCTGGACGCGAAATACATTATCCATACGGTCGGGCCGGTCTGGAAGGACGGGCAGCACGGGGAGCGGGAACGCCTGCGGGAGTGCTACCGGAATTCCCTTACGCGCGCCGCGGACCTGTTTGCCGGGAGCATCGCGTTCCCGCTGATTTCGACGGGCGTATACGGCTTCCCGAAGGACGAGGCGCTGCGGATCGCGCTGGAGGAGATCAACGGGTTCCTGCTGACGCACGAGATGGACGTGGTCCTGGTCGTTTTTGACCGGAAATCCTTCGAGCTGTCCGGCAGCCTCGTCAGCGGGATCGACGCGTACATCGACGAGCATATGGCGGAGGAAGCCGCGCGCGCGGAGTACGGGCGGGAGAATGCGGATGCCCGGCGCCGTACAGAGATGGAATACATTTCCGGAAACAGGGCCGACCGGATCTCCCAGCGCCCGGCCGCCGGCACAAAAACACCGTCCATCCTGCCGGAAGCCATGCGGGAGGAAGCCCTTCATTTCCCGGATTTTACTTGCTTTAAGAAACCTTCCGCTTCTCCGGCACCGTTCGGTTCGGTGGCCGGGAAGACGCCGTATGCGGAACCTGACGAGGAGGACACGCTGGACCAGTTGCTCGACCGCGCCGGCGAGACGTTCCAGCAGCGGCTGTTCCGGCTGATCGACGAGCGGGGGATGGACGACGTGACGGTCTATAAGCGCGCAAACATTGACCGGAAAGTGTTCTCCCGCATCCGCTGCAATAAGGATTACAGGCCCAGGAAGAAGACGGCGGTGGCGTTCGCGATTGCCCTGAAGCTGGATATGCCGTCCATGGTGGACCTGCTGTCCCGGGCGGAGATCGCGTTCTCGCCGAGCAGCAAATTCGACCTGATCATTTCCTATTTCGTGACCCGGGGCATCTATGACATCTTTGAGATCAACGCCGCGCTGTTCCGGTACGGACAGCCGATCCTCGGGGAGTGACGGCGCCACGGAAGGCGCGTCCGGCCCGTGTGTCCCGGCAGCGGGTGCATTTGTCGCCTGACAGGCGACCATTTCCCGCCCGGGCCCGTGTATACTTGTATTATCAATGATGACAAGGAGGCCACGGGCTATGAAAAAGAATCTGACAGAACTGGTGATGATCCTCGACAGGAGCGGTTCCATGGGCGGTCTTGAGAGCGATACGATCGGCGGCTACAACAGCATGCTGGCGCGGCAGGCGGAGTCGGAAGGCGAAGTCCTGGTGTCCACCGTGCTGTTCGACGACCGCATTGAAGTGCTGTACGACCGTGTCCCGCTGGACCGGATGCCGCAGATGACGGCGAAGGACTATTATGTGCGCGGATGCACGGCGCTGCTGGACGCGGTCGGGCGTTCCATCCACCACATCCGGAATGTGCACAAGTACGCGCGGGAAGAGGACCGGCCGGAAAAGACGATCTTTGTGATCACCACCGACGGCATGGAAAACGCGAGCCGCCGGTATACCAGCGACCAGGTCAAGGCCATGGTGGAGCGCCAGAAGGCGAAGTACGGATGGGAGTTCCTCGTCCTCGGGGCGAACATCGACGCCGTCGAGACGGCGGCCCGCTTCGGCATCGCCGAGGACCGCGCGGTGACCTTCCACAACGACAGACAGGGCCAGGCGCTGAATTACGCGGAGGTGGGCGCCGCCATGTGCACGGTCCGCATGCACGCGCCCCTGAAAGCGGACTGGAAGCGGAAAATCGAGGAGGACTTCCGTTCGCGGTAAAGAAAACCCTTTCCGTTTGCGCGAAAACGTGCTATGATGCCCTCAGGGTATTATCC
>JAGDAW010000103.1 GCA_017959345.1 Lachnospiraceae bacterium
GGGACGGCGCATTTCCCGTATTCCTGGAATGCGACGGCGTCTCCGCGGATATCGAAGCGACCGGGAAATGTCTCTCGGCGCTCGGCGCTGGGGTGCGGTTCCGGGAAGACGGCATCGGGATCCGCCCGCTGCGGACACGGGAAAGCCTTCCCGCGGACACTGCGCCGGATTCCCCGCGTCGCCTGTACTGCGGGGAAAGCGGGTCGACCCTGCGCTTCCTCCTCCCCCTCGCCGGCGCGCTCGGCGCGGACGCCGTCTTCCACCGGGAAGGCCGGCTCCCGGCGCGGCCGCTCTTCCCCCTGGACGCCCTCCTCCGGGCGCACGGCATGGTCATCGAACCGGACGGGCGGCTCCTGTTCGCCTCCGGGCAGCTCCGGCCCGGCGCCTACCGGATTCCCGGGAACATTTCCTCGCAGTATATTACGGGCCTCCTTTTCGCCCTCCCGCTCCTGCCGGGGGACAGCACCCTGGCCGTGACGGACCGCATCGAGTCCGCGGACTATATCGCCATCACCGAAGAAGTCCTCCGGGACGCCGGCATCCGCTTCGGAAAGGAGGCGGACGGGCGGCTGTACCGGATCCCCGGGAACCAGCGTTACGGCCTGGACGGCCGGATCCCCGTGGAACGGGACTGGTCCGGGGCGGCGTTCCCGCTCTGTCTCGGCGCGCTTTCCCCGCAGGGCGTCACGGTGCCCGGCCTGAACCTCCGCTCTTCCCAGGGCGACCGCAGGATCCTGGAGATCCTCCGCGCGTTCGGCGCGCAGGTGTCCGTCCGCCCCGAAGGCGCCCTGCACCGGGTCACCGTATCCGGCGGGCCGCTTTCCGGCATCACGCTGGACGCGTCCCCCGTGCCGGACCTGGTCCCGGTCATCAGCGTTGTGGCCGCCGCGGCGCACGGGACCACCCGGATCACGCACGCGGAACGGCTGCGCATCAAGGAATCGGACCGGATCGCGTCCACCGCGGCGCTGCTCCGCGCCATCGGGACAGACGTGGAGGAACGCCCGGACGGCCTGGTGATCCGCGGACAGGGCAGGGACCCCGGCGCGTTTCCCGGGAAAGGGACCGCTTCTTTCCCGTCCCCCCTGCGGGTCGACCCCGCGAACGACCACCGCATCGCCATGGCGGCCGCGGTCGCCGCGTCTTTCGCACCCTGCCCGGTCACGGTGGCCGGCGCGGAATGCGTGCGGAAGTCCTTCCCGGATTTCTGGGAAAAATACGCATCTCTCCAAGGAGGTTCCTGATGGGTTCTTCATACGGAAAGCACCTTCGCCTGACCCTTTTCGGGCAGTCCCACGCCCCGGCCGTCGGCATGACGCTGGAAGGCGTCCCCGCCGGTTTCACATTGGACATGGACGCGCTGGCGGCGTTCCTTGAGCGGCGCGCGCCCGGCCGGAACGCGTATTCCACGGCACGCAGGGAAGCGGACCGGCCCGTGTTCTTAAGCGGCCTCGTGGGCCATGTGACCTGCGGCACGCCGCTGACCGCCGTGATCTATAATACGGACACGCGTTCCGCCGACTATGAGAACCTGCGGTACGTGCCGCGCCCCGGCCACGCGGACTACACCGCGGCCGTGAAATACGGCGGCGCGCAGGACATCGCGGGCGGCGGCCATTTTTCGGGGCGCATGACGGCGCCGCTCTGCATCGCGGGCGGCATCGCGAAGCAGCTGCTCGAGAAGGAGGGCATCCGGGTCTTCGCGCGGGTCCTGGCCGTCGGCGGCATCCGGGACGAAGGGACGCTGGACGCCCCGGTGGACGGGAAGCCCTTCCCGGTCGTTTCGGACGCGCAGGGCGAAAAAATGACCGCCCGGATCGCGGAAGCCGCGCAGGAAGGCGATTCGGTCGGCGGGATCGTGGAATGCGTCGTGACCGGCCTGCCCGCCGGCCTCGGGGACCCGATGTTTGACGGGATGGAGAACCGCATCGCTTCGGCCGTCTTCGGCATCCCGGCCGTGAAAGGGATCGAATTCGGGAGCGGGTTCGAAGCGGCCGGTATGAAAGGCAGCGAACACAACGACCCGTTTGCCGTCAGAAACGGGCAGGTCGTCACGGAGACCAACCACGCGGGCGGGATCCTGGGCGGCATCACCGACGGCATGCCGCTCCTGTTCCGGGCGGCCTTCAAGCCCACGCCTTCGATCGCGAAGGCGCAGCGGAGCGTGGACCTCCGGACGCTGGAAGCCGTGCCGCTGGAGGTCCGGGGCCGCCACGACCCCTGCATCGTGCCGCGCGCGGTCCCTGCCGTGGAAGCCGCGGCCGCGATCGCCGTACTGGACGCATGGCTGGATGACAGACCGGGGCTCTCCGCCCGGTCCTGACGAAAGAGGAGGAGCAGAGCATGGACCTTCAGGATTACAGGAAAGAAATCGACGCGGTGGACCGGCAGCTCACGGACCTGTTCGCCGAGCGGATGCGCATTTCCGGGGAAATCGCGCGGTATAAGAAAACGAACGGCATCCGGGTGACCGACCCGGGCCGGGAACGCGAGAAGCTTTTCGAAGTCGGGACGCAGGTGCCGGAGGAATTCGGCGGATACGCGAAGCAGCTTTTTTCCGTGCTTTTCGACCTGAGCCGGAGCTACCAGAACCGGCTGAACCGGGAAGGCGACAGCCTGACCGCGGCGGTGACCGCAGCCATCCGGGACACCCCGCAGCTTTTCCCGCAGAACGCGTTCGTGGCGTGCCAGGGCGTGGAAGGGGCCAATGCGCAGATCGCCTGCGACAAACTCTTCCGGAACGCGCACATCCTGTACTTTTCCACCTTCGACGCGGTCTTTACGGCGATTGAGAAAGGCCTGTGCCGCTACGGCGTCATCCCGGTGGAAAACAGCACCGCGGGCACGGTGAACTCCGTCTACGACCTGATGCTCCGCCACCGCTTCTACGTGGTGCGCAGCATCCGCCTGAAAGTGGACCACAACCTGCTCGCGCTGCCGGGCACCCGGATCTGCGACCTGAAGGAGATCTATTCCCACGAACAGGCCATTTCCCAGTGCGCGGAATTCCTGAAGACGCTCCCCGGCGTGAAAATCATCCCCTGCGAGAACACCGCGGTCGCCGCGAAGATGGTGTCGGATTCCGGCCGCCGCGACGTCGCCGCCCTCTCGTCCCGCCTCTGCATGAAGTATTACGGGCTGGAATGCCTGCAGGCCTCCGTCCAGGACCAGCAGAACAATTACACCCGTTTCATCTGCATTTCCAGGAGCCTGGAGATCTACCCCGGCGCGGACCGCACGTCGCTCATGCTGACGCTGCCCCACGAACCCGGCTCCCTCTACCGGTTCCTGTCCCGGCTTTACGCCCTGGACATCAACCTGAACAAGCTCGAAAGCCGCCCGATCCCGGACCGCGAGTTCGAGTTCATGTTCTATTTCGACCTGGACACCCCGGTCTATTCGCCCGCCTTCCTGCAGCTCCTGGGCGAACTGCCCGCCGCCTGTGACGAATTCCACTACCTGGGCAGTTACAGCGAGGTGATCTGATGCTGCGCTGCGGACTGCTCGGGCGGAAGCTCGCCCACAGCTACTCTCCCGAAATCCACAGGGAACTCGGCGCCTACGAATACCGGCTTTACGAAGTCGAGCCCGAATCACTCGGGGACTTCCTGGAGAACGGGCCCTGGGACCGGCTGAACGTCACGATCCCCTACAAACAGGCGGTGATCCCGTACCTCTCGGCGCTTTCGGAGACCGCGAAGGGCGCGGGTTCGGTCAATACGCTGGTCCGCCTGCCGGACGGCGGCATCCTGGGCGACAATACGGACGTCTGGGGCTTCCTCGCCATGGTCCGGAAGTCGGGGCTCCGCGTTTCCGGGAAGAAAGCGCTGGTCCTGGGCTCCGGCGGCGCGTCCCGCGCGGTCTGCTATGCCCTGGACACGCTCGGCGCGCGCCCGGTCGTGATCAGCCGCACGGGGGAAAACAACTACACGAACCTGGACCTGCACCGGGACGCGTCCCTGGTCGTGAATACGACGCCCGTGGGCATGTACCCGGACAATGCGTCCGCCCCGCTCTCCCTGACCCATTTCCCGGCGCTCGAAGGCGTCCTGGACATCATCTACAACCCGGCCCGCACCGCGCTCCTTCTTGAGGCGGAAAGCCGCGGGATCCCCGCCGTGAACGGGCTCTATATGCTCGTGGAACAGGCCAGGAAAGCGTCGGAGCGGTTTACCGGCATGGAGATCCCGGAGGCGGAGACGGAACGGATCTTCCGCCTTCTTTCCGGGAAAATGCAGAACATTGTCCTGGTCGGCATGCCGGGATCCGGGAAATCGGCCGTCGCGGCCCTGCTCGCGGAGAAACTCGGCCGGCCTCTTGCGGATTCGGACGAAGAGATCGTGAAAGACACGGGCATGCCCATACCGGAATACTTCGCGCGGTACGGGGAAGCGGCGTTCCGGGAAGCGGAGACCCGCGTCCTCCGGACGCTTTCGAAGGCGTCCGGAACGGTCATCGCGACGGGCGGCGGCTGCGTGACGGTCCCCGGGAATTACGCAATCCTGCACGGCAACAGCCGGATCGTCTGGATCCGGCGGGACATTTCCCTGCTGCCCCGGGACGGCCGGCCGCTCTCCGCGGGCGCGGACCTGCAGGCCATGTACGCGCGGCGCGCGCCGATGTACGCGCGGTTCGCGGACGTACAGACAGAGAACAATGGGACGGCGGAAGAGACCGCGGACGCGGTGATCCGCGCGCTTGGAGGTGTGAAATGAAGATCCTGGTCATCAACGGGCCGAACCTCAACATGCTCGGCGTCCGGGAGCCCGCGTTCTACGGGACCCGGGATTATGCGGCGCTGACGGCATTTATCCTGGAAAGCGCCCGGGAAGCCGGCGTCGAGGCCGAATGCTTCCAGTCGAATTACGAGGGGGACCTCGTCACGAAAATCCAGCAGGCCTATGGGGTGTTCGACGCCATCGTCATCAACCCGGCGGCCTATACCCACACCAGCATCGCCATCCTGGACGCGCTGAAGGCGGTCTCACTGCCCGCGGTGGAGGTCCATCTGTCCGATGTGTCCGCCCGGGAGCCGTTCCGTCAGATCTCCTACGCCGGGATGGCCTGTGAGAAAACGTTCATGGGCCTCGGCTTCGAAGGCTACCGGCAGGCGATCCTGTACCTGGCGGCCAGGTACGGGGAGGCGTCACGATGAACCGCCGCATTACCGTACCGGCATCCCCGGAAGCGCTCGCGTCCTTACGGGCCGGCGACACGGTGCTGCTCTCCGGCACCGTCTACACCGCGCGGGACGCCGCGCACAAGCGCATGACGGAAGCCCTTGAAAAAGGAGAAGCGCTGCCCTTTCCCATGAAGGACAGCGCGGTCTACTATGCGGGGCCGACCCCGGAGAAACCGGGGCAGGTGATCGGGTCCTGCGGACCTACGACTTCCGGAAGGATGGACACCTACACCCCGGCCCTTTTGGACCTGGGGCAGACCGTCATGATCGGGAAGGGCAGCCGGAACCGGGAAGTGAAGGACGCCATCGTCCGGAACGGCGCCGTCTATTTCGCGGCGCCCGGCGGGGCGGGCGCCGTCATCGCTTCCTGCATCCGCGCCGCGGAGGTCATCGCCTATGAGGACCTGGGGTGCGAAGCGGTCCGGAAGCTCACCGTCGATTCCATGCCCCTCGTGGTGGCCATCGACAGCCTGGGGAACGACCTTTATGAACAGGGGCCGGACGCTTACAGGAAGGCGGAAGGACAGGCCTGACAACGCAGCGGGGCGGGGACCAGTTTTGGTTACGATATCGCAAGTTCTGGATCTGGCCTGACCCTGCAGCCGGGCGGGACCAGCCGCAGAAAAGTCATCCCCTGTAAAAGATCCGCAAAAATCA
>JAGDAW010000104.1 GCA_017959345.1 Lachnospiraceae bacterium
GGACGCATCCCCGGGATCGGCGGGCCGGCGGCGCCGTTCGCGAAGGATACGGATTCTCCCGCGGGAGATCCCGTACGCGTCGGACCGGGATGGCAGAACCCGCCGGTTCCGGGACCGGGGATGCGGAACGCACCCGTCCCGGCGGTGAATGACAGAACCCCGGGCCAGGGTTCGCCCGTCCCGGCAGTGAATTTCAGGGCCCCGGGTCCGAACTCGCCCACGCTCACGGCGGATTTCCGGAGCCTCGGGCAGGTCGAGCGGAACGCGACGATGCTCCTCCTGCGGGCCATGAACACGGAGCGGTACGGCGGGCTCACGCTCTGCGGCTACCGGAGCATCATGGACACCGGGCAGGACGAGCAGATGGCGGTGGTCACCTTCTGTCTTCCGGACGGGACCGATTACGTCGCGTTCCGCGGGACGGATACGACGATTGTCGGCTGGAAGGAAGACTTCATGCTGAGCTACCGCAGGGAGACCGAAGGCCAGCGCCACGCCGCGGCGTACCTGGACGAACGGGCGGCGGCGCGGACCGGGTATTTTTACGTGGGCGGCCATTCGAAAGGCGGGAATTTCGCGCTCTACGCGGGCGCATTTTCGGCGCCGGAGGTCCAGGACCGGATCCTGGCCGTCTTCTCGAACGACGGCCCCGGCCTGCGGGAAGAAGCGACCCGGGAAGCCGGGTTCCTGCGCATCCTCCCGAGGGTCGTGCGCATCATCCCGGAGGATTCGGTGGTGGGCATCCTGCTGTCGAACCCCGCGGGCTGCCGGGTCGTCAAGAGCGCGGAGCGCGGGCTCCTGCAGCACCGGGGGACCAGCTGGCTGGTCCGGGGGACACATTTCCAGTACGGCGCGCGGAGCGGTTTCAGCCGCGCCTTCGAAAATGTGATCCGCAGATGGCTTTCTGAGCTCTCGGAGGAAGAACTGAAAGATTTTACGGAGTACGCGTTTACGGTCCTGGAACTGACCGGCGCGACGACGGTGACGGAGATCCGGCGCGACCTGTTCGGCGCCGCGATGGCGGTCTTTTCCGCCGCGGACCGGATCCCGAAGGATAAGCAGGCACGGTTTTTCGGGATGATCCAGCAGCTGCTCCGGATCGTCCTGCAGGGATAACGTTTGGATAACGCGAACGATTGGAGGAACAGTATGGACAATATGGATCAGAACAACGGGGCATCCCCGGCGTCCGCCGGTACGGCGAAAGCGGGCGACGCGCCTTTCCGCTGGTGCTTCATCGGCTCCGGGAAGCTTGCGCATATCGTCGCGAAACAGATCCTGAAGAGCGGCCGCCACAAAATCGTGTCGGTCTTCACGCGGCGCCTCGCGGCGGGGGAAGCGTTCGCGAAAGAGTTCGGCGCGCGGGCGTACCAGAGCCCGGAGCAGGCCATCCTGGACCCGGAAGTGGACGGCGTATACGTGGTCACGCCCCACACCTCCCATTACACCTACGCGAAATGCGCGCTGAAGCTCGGGAAACCCGTGCTCTGCGAAAAGCCGGTCTCGACGGACACGAAGCTCACGGAGGAACTGTTTGCCATCGCGAAGGCGAAAAACGTGTACTTCGCGGAGGCCATGTGGACGTGGTTCGCGCCGGTGGCGTACCAGGTGCAGAAATGGCTTTCGGAGGGCGAGTGCGGCCACATCGAGAAAGTGATCGCGAATTACCACCTGAATTCGCAGCATTATTCGCCCCGCGTCACGGACCCGAACCTGGGGGGCGGCGCGCTGCTGGACATCGGGATTTACCCGCTGACGTATCTTTACAGGCTGTTCGGCATGCCCGTAAAGATTTACTGCAAGGGCGTCCTGGACAATGGGATCGACCTCTCGGAAGAGATCGACCTGGCGTTCCGGAACGGGGACACCTACCGCGCGTCCGTGTCCATCTGCGATTTCCGGGGGCTGGAGCGGTTCATCGTGAAAGGGACGAAGGCGACCATCAAGGTCTGGTTCTTCCACAACGCGAAGAAAGCGGTGCTGAAGCGCGCGGACGGGACGCGCGTGCGGTTCAAAGGGAACGGGGATTACCTGAATGAGTTCGACCGGGTGGTCACCGAGATCCGGGAGAAGCGCACGGAGAGCCTTTTCGTGCCGCCGCAGGCCACGATAGACGTCATGAAGATCATGGACGAGTGCAGGAAGCAGATGGGGCTGGTATACCCGTTTGAGAAACGCGGGTGACCGCAAGCACATTGAACAGAGGGGCGGGCGCGCGGGCGACCGTCCGGACACGTCCGGGAGCGGGCGTCGGACGGGGCGGCCAGGCAGCGCACAGGCCTGAGAATAAAGGAGGAACAGAATGAATAAATACACGGGAACACAGACAGAGAAGAACCTTTTGGCCGCATTCGCGGGGGAATCCGAGGCGCGGA
>JAGDAW010000105.1 GCA_017959345.1 Lachnospiraceae bacterium
GCAAAATTTTTTTGCATTTTTTCTTGCAATATGATTTCCGAACAGGTATAATCATGACATGTTCAGATATGAAAAAAACGGAATCAACATCGCGCATAAACTCCGGCGCGCCAGCGACCCCCAGGACGACTTCGGAAGGCACATGCATAACTTCTTCGAGGTGCTTTACCTTGTAAAAGGAGATGTGACCTATAACGTCGAGTCCGCGAAACGGAAGCTGTATCCCGGGGATGTGGTCGTGGTGGCCCCGGGGCTGTATCACTTCGCGGAAGTGAACGACGACGCGCCTTATGAGCGTTATACCCTGAAGTTCCAGGAGAACCTGATCCCCGCCCCGGTGGTGTCCCGTCTCCGCGGAAAAGGGGCCTTTTTCGGCGACCAGCGCAAGTTCCTGCCGCTGTTTGACGGGATGGAGACCAGCTATAATTCCTATTCCGAGGAAGACCTCTATTACCTGTTCCTGTGTGACACGCTGCGGCTCCTCGTGATGCTCAGCAGCGAAGAGACGTCCTCTACGGAGCAGAACGGGATCATCCGGCAGATCGTGGGGTACATTGACGATCACATTTACAGCCCCCTGTCCCTGGAATCCATCGCCTCGGAGTTCAGTTTCTCGAAATCCTACATCAGCAATGTGTTCAAGAAGGAGATGAAGATCCCGATCATGCAGTACGTGCGGAACAAGAAGATGATCCGGGCGCAGCAGCTGATCCTGAGCGGGGAGAAGAAGTCCTACGTCTGCCAGAAGCTGGGCTTCGACAACTATTCTACCTTCTATCGGAATTACAGCAGCGTGATCGGCGGGATTTCGACCCTCAGCACCTGACTTTTCCCTTTCAACGGGGTTCCCTCCCGCACCTTCGGCCGGGCAGGGGCCCTTTTTATATGGCCGCGGGACATCCGCGGAACCGGTCTGTAAAGCCGAAAGTGAAAAATGCAATCCGAATGAGTGCCCCGCGCAATTCGGTTTTTGGCGTTTTTCTGGTATGATGCCCCTATGACCCATCGGGAGGACCGGAAGATGAAAAGATACCTGAGAGGGCTGTTTTTCGCCGCTGTGGCGGCTGCCCTGCTGTATGCCGGCGGCTGCAGCCGCGGCTGTGAACATGTGTGGGGGAAGGTGCCCGGATCGTTTGACCGTTATACCGGGATCTGCACCGTCTGCGGGGAGGCGTGTACGCACGACTGGAACACGAAGACCGGCGCATGCAGGATCTGTAAGAAATACTGTGAACATACCCACGGGACCAGCGAGGACGTGCCCTGCGGCATCTGCGGCCATACGTTCCAGGTGAAGGTGACGGAAGATGTCATCGGCGCGCGGACGGAGTTCGCGATCACCCCGAGGACCTGGGATTTCGAATGCCCGCAGCCCGGCACCATTGAGAAACTCGAGTACGATACGGACGCCTACGACGACGGGACCGTGTACCACAAATACGTGCTGGTCTACCTGCCTTACGGGTATGACGAAACCGATGCTTCGAAGAAGTACAACGTGGTCTATTTCCAGCACGCGAACGGCTCCACCCGGGAGATCATCCTGACCGGCAGGAGCAAAAACGTCCTGGACAATATGTTCTACATGTCGGATATCGAACCGGTCATCATTGTCTGTACCACATTTTATATGGACGACAATCTGACCCTGGGGTACGATGTCTGGTCGGAAGCGAACCCGCAGGGCTTCCGGTTCCACAGGGAAGTGATCGAGGACATCATCCCCGCGGTGGAGTCGAAGTATCACACCTATACGGAACAGTTTGACGCGGAAGGCCTGATCCGCAGCCGGGACCACCGGGCGTTCACCGGGTTCTCCCGCGGCGGCGCGTGCACCTGGAACATGATCCACTACGCGTTTGAGTATTTCCGGTGGTGGTCCCCCATGAGCTGTACCGTGACGGGGGACGCGGAGACGCCGTTTACGGACCAGCAGGCTTTCGAACACCTGAAGTCCGCCGCGGAAGCCCATCCGGACATGAAGTACTTCATCTTCGCGGCGAGCGGGGGAGACGAGGACATCCCCGCGGTCCGGGGCCAGATCCGGTATTTCGTGTCGCAGGATTATTTCTCCTACGGGAAGGATCCGGATCAGAACAACTTCTTCTATTTACTGTCTGATTATAACCACGGCAATTTCGCCGCGGATTATTATTACAATTCCCTGCAGGTATTCTTCACAGGGAACGGCACATGAAGGCGCGGCGGCATGCCGCATCACCGCCGGGCGGCGCGGGGAGGCCCCGGCCGGCACCGGGAAGGAAGGAGATCGAAATGAAACCCAGGAAACATCCTGCAGCGCTGCTTGTCCTGCTTGCGCTGTGCGTCCTTTTTGCCATGGGCTCGTGCGGCAAGGCGGAGGATAAGTCCACAGAAGCGGCTTCGGCCAAGTACCCGAAACTCCTCGGGGAAGTGCGGAAGACCGACGATTACACGGAAAATGAGCTCTATATCTGGAATGAGATCACGGAGCGGAAGGTCTACTGCCATGAAGTGATCCCGGCCAGCTACAAGGAAGGCCAGAAGCTCCCGGTCATCGTGTACGTCCACGGCTATAACGGCTCCGCGGACGCCCTGATCTCGGAGCCCAGGGTGCTCGCGAAGGACGGCATCGCCGGCTTTGCCTTCGAGTGCTGCGGGGGCAACAAGGTCACGCCGAAGAGCGACGGGAAGGAGATCAACCCCTCCCATTATTCCTCCAGGGCGACGGACCTGGAAACCGCCCTCGCGTACGTGAAGACCCTCCCGTATGTGGATACGGACCGGATCTACATTTACGGGCAGAGCTACGGCGGCATCGTCTGCATGTCCACGGCGCCCCGGCATAACGGCGACATTGCCGGCCTGATGATCGAGTCTTCCGGCGTCGGCCGGGACGGCGGCCTGATCCGCGGCCAGGGGAGCGGCATCGTGGACGATTACTGCGTGCCGGACGACTGGCAGGGCTACCTGAAGCAGTACACGGGCGACGTGATCATCTGCAACAGCGAAGGGGATACGACGATCAACACCGCGACCGGCGCGTTCACCGAGGAGCTTTACAAGTCCCGTGAAAACGGCGGCTCCGTCACGTACGTGCTCTGCCCGGAAGGCGAGCACGCCTTCAACTCGTTCTCGAAGGAAGGGCAGGAGATGACCTACGCGGCGATCCGCGCCATGGTCGCGGCATCCGCGCCCGGGAACTGACGGAGGGCCTCCGGACAGTACTTTCGCGGAACAGGCTTATGGCCGGATTCATAAAATGCAATATTCCGGGGAACCTGTTGTTTAAATGCAATATTCAGATGAACAAATGCAATTCTAATATTGCTGTTTTTTGGTATAATGTGCCTAAAAGAAGCGGGGGTATCAGGCGGGTACGCCGGATGCTGCGCGTCAGAAAACAGGGTCCGAAACCCTGAAAAAACAAAAACGGAGGAGACAACAATGAAAAAGAGGATCATCTCTCTCGTGCTCGTGGCCGTCATGGTTCTTTCCATGGGCATCGGCATGACCAGCTGCGGTGGCGCGAAGTCCATCGGCCTGTACTCTCAGCAGTATCAGCACAACCACACGGATAATGCGGATCCCGTATCCTACACCTACAAGCTTGAAGTCTACAGCGACGGCACTTACAGCCTGAACTACGAGAGCCTGTGGGGCATCCCGGTTGTTACGCTGGTTTACGGCCGTGACCTGACTGCGTACGGCAAGTACACCGTGAAGGAGCAGAACGACGAGGAAGGCACCATCACCTACTCTCTTGAGATGCCCACCCGTATGACCCTGATCGCCCAGGAGCGTTCCAGCGTGACCATGGTCGTGGATACCGACAACTGGCCGAAGGGCGACGAAGCGGAAGACATCAAGCCCGGCATCACCTACACGCTGAATGCCCGTGCCGAGACGGAAGTCTGGGAGAATGCCGCGGATTTCCTTGCTGCTTACGGCCGCACCTATGACATCGTCTGCGATACCACGAACGGCACCATGAAAGTTACTGTTACCAGCAACGAAGGCAAGCAGATTCCTGCTGACGGCGCTGTGCTTCCGGTCGCTGCTCCCGAGGAGTAAAGCAGAGGCATAAACTTCACACGTTAAGCCTTGATACTCGTTGTCAAGGCTTAACTGTTTTTTTAGGGTATAGGAGATAGTACATGAAGAAGAAAGGTAATCTCTGGAAAGTCCTGACGATCGTCTCCGCGGTCCTGCTGGTGATCATGATCGTCGCGAACATACTTGGGACCATCTTTGCCACGACCATCAACTGGGCGCTCGGCACCGCTGCGGACACCACGTCCACGTCCGGGAAGGGCGAGGTTTATTTCCACAGCGAATTTGTTAAGAAGAATGCGGACGGGAGCGTCATGACAGACGCGAAGGGGCTGGAAGTCTATGACGACGCCGCCCTGGCAGCGGCTTCGGATGCCCTCGTAAAGGAAGTGGCTTCGGAAGACTTCGTGCTGATCAAGAACAACGGCGCGCTGCCCCTCGCGAAGCAGACGAAGGTAAGCCTTTTCGGCCAGTCTGTAGACAATCCCGTCACCAGCGGCACCGGTTCCGGCGCCACCGCGGGTTCCACCGCGAACTACGCTTCCGCGATCCGGAACGGCGGGCTGACGCTGAACGACGCATCCTATAAATTCTATTCCGAAGGCGCAGGCCGGGAATACCGCCTGTCCGTCCCCGGCATGCACGACAGCGACCCCTTCCGGATCAATGAATGCCCCTGGTCCGTCGTGAAGGCGGCGGCGGATTTCAACACGATGGTCGACTGCGACGCGGCGGTGGTCGTGTTCTCCAGGAACGGCGGCGAAGGGTATGACCTTTCGAGCGGCGCGAGCGTGATCGGCTATGATTTCGGTGAGATCAACGTGGCGGACCCCCTGAAGGTTTCCGAGGGGAGCCTGACCGGCAACAACTACCTTGAGCTGAACGGCGACGAGCGCGGCGTGCTCGCGGGCCTGAAGGCGCTGAAGGACGAGGGCAAGATTTCTTCCATCATCGTGGTCCTGAACAGCGCGAACGCGATCCAGCTGGATTTCCTGGAAGAGCGGATCTGCGGCACGGATTACGGCGTGGATGCCTGCCTGTGGATCGGCGCCACCGGCCAGAGCGGCGTGGACGTCCTGGGCCAGATCCTGGCCGGGGACATTAATCCCAGCGGCCACCTGGTCGACACCTATTGCTACGATAACCTGCGTGAGCCGTCCATCTACAACTTCGGCCACAACTACTACGAGAATTTCGAAGCCGATTACCTGTCGAAGTCGAAAGCGGAATTCAAGGATGCCTGGATGGGGCAGAAGTTCTTCAATGTCTACCGGGAAGGCATCTACGTCGGCTACCGTTATTACGAGACCCGTTACGAAGACATGGTCCTCGGGAATACCACGGGCTTTGATTACGGGAAGATCGTGGCGTATTCCTTCGGCCACGGCCTGAGCTACACCACGTTCGGGTACAGCGACTTCGCGGTGACCGAGAACAGCGACGGCACCATTTCCGCCACCGTGAAGGTGACGAACACCGGCAGCGCGGCCGGCAAGGAAGTCGTCGAGCTGTATGCCCAGACGCCCTACACCGACTACGACAAACAGAATAAGATCGAGAAATCCGCCGTGGAACTCGTCGGGTTCGAGAAGACCGGGCTCCTGCAGCCGGGCGCTTCCGAGACCGTGACGGTCACATTTAAGAAAGAGCTGCTGACGGCGTATGACGCCTACGGCGCGAAGACCTACATCCTGGACGCGGGGGATTACTACCTTGCGCTCGGCAACGGCGCCCACGACGCGCTGAACCGGATCCTCCTTGCGAAGGGTGCGGATGCGTCCAAGATGGTGGAAGCCGCGGCGCCCATCACCGTGACCGGCGATGTGGTTTACCACTTCACCCAGGCCGAACTGGATAAGACGACCTACGCGGTCTCTTCCAGCACCGGTGCGGCCATCACGAACCAGTTCGACAATGCGGACCTGAACCTCTACGAGAACGGCGCCCAGTCCATCCAGTACGTGTCCAGAAGCGACTGGAACGGCACGTTCGACATCACCTCCCTTGAGACCATGAAGGCGACCTCCGTTTCCCTGAGGATGACGGAAGGGATGTACGCCGAGCTGGTGTGCGAACAGTACACGGCGCCCGCAGAGGCGTCTTCCGCGAAGATGCCCCAGACCGGCGTGAAGAACGGCCTGAAGCTGGTGCAGTTCCGCGGGGTCCCGCTGGACGGCTCCATCGAGTTCGGCGGGAAGACGTACACCTGGGACGACCTGATGGACCAGCTGACCCAGAAAGAGATGCGCGACTTCATTGCCCGCGGCCAGCACACCACGAAGGTCCTGCCGAGTGTCGGCAAGCCCGCGACCAGCGACCAGAACGGTCCTTCCGGCTTCAGCTCCACGTTCGTGGGCGGCGGCTCCGGCGCTTCCTATCCCGCGCCTTGCTTAAGGGCGGCCACCTGGAATAAGGAACTGTCCAGACGGGTCGGCGAACTGATCGGCGAAGACGGCCTCCACTCCAACTGCAACGGCCTCTACGGGCCCGCGGCGAACACCCACAGGAACGCGTACTGCGGCCGTAACTTCGAGTACTACAGCGAGGACCCGGTCCTGACGTCCGGCATCGGCACGGAAGAGTGCCTTGGGATCCAGTCGAAGGGCATCATCGTTTACGAGAAGCATTTCGCGCTGAACGATTCCGAAACCCACCGCGAAGGCGTCTGCACATGGGCCAATGAGCAGTCCATCCGTGAGATCTACCTGGAAGCCTTCCGCGGCATCCTGAAGAAAGACGGCGGCAATGCGCATGCCGTCATGAGCGCGTTCAACCGTTTCGGCACCATCTGGTCCGGCGACTCAGACCCGCTGATGAATAAGGTCCTCCGCGGCGAATGGGGCTTCGACGGCTTCATCGTCACCGACGCGGATGCCTGTGACACGACCACCCACTGCACGTTCTATATGTACGCGCCCCGCGCCGTGACGACCGGTACCGACCTCTATGACGGCGTCGACAACCACACCCGTGCGGACCAGCTGTCCGCTTTCTCGAGTGACGCGTACGTCGTAACGGCCATGCGGACGGCCGTGCAGCGCGCGCTGTACGCCGTCGCGAACAGCGCGGCCATGAACGGCCTCGGCGTCAACGTCGTCGTGGCGGAGTCTTCGCCCTGGTGGCAGATCCTGATCCGGGTGCTCCTGGGTGTGACGGCGGCCATGACCATCGGTTCCGTCGTGATGTGGATCCTCCAGTCCAAAAAGCAGAGTTGATGAGGTGTTGAGATGAAGGTTAAGAAGTATGTCCTGATCATTGCAGCAGTGATCGCCCTTGCGGCGGCCGCATTGTCCTCCTGCCAGCCTTCCGGCCCCGTCGCGAAGAGCGGCAAGATCGTTGCGAAGAACGTGGAAGGCCTTGAGAAGACCCAGTACGTCATATGCGTCGGCAAGAACGCCCCGAAAGGCCAGGAGCTGATCGCGTCCCTGAATAAGGTGATTAAAGCGACGGATATGAAGGCGCTGACGGACAATTACCTGGACACGACGGTCCGCAGGATCGACGACCCCGCGGAGAAATACGACCTGAGCGGCGCGGACACCACCATTGACGTCTACACGACGGTCATTGAGCCGTACCAGTTCAGCGGCGCCTACGGGAACGGCGTGGACGGCATCGACGTCATCCTGCTCTTCGACATGGCCCATGACCTGAATGTGAAGCTGACGTTCCATGACGAGCTCTTCCAGTCCGCGTACAGCGGCGCGAAGGCCGGCGGGAACACGATCCTTGCGGCAGGCATCGCCCTGACGGACCAGGTGAAGCAGGACTTCCTGGTAACGGATGTGTACTCGGAAGGCTACCAGCAGATCGTAAGCGACCAGAACGAGGGCTTTACGAAGCTGAGCCAGCTGAAGGGCCTTAAGATCGGCGTGCTGGACGGCAGACCCGGCTACGACGCGGTGAAGAAGGCCATCGAGAGCGGCGAGCTGAAGGGCACCGGCGCGGAGATGGTGGTTTACAACACGGATGCGGAAGCGGGCTTCGGCTACAAGAACGAGATGTGCGACGTCCTCGTGCTGGATGAGCTTTCGGCGACCATGATCGTGAAGCGGTGGAAATAACCGCGTGACCGGGAGGTCCTTTCCGGATCTCCTGAAGAAGCGCCTGTGACGCACAGGCGGGATATGGATAAGGACAGCAGGCCGTGAAGGGCAGGGATCGGGGACAGACCCACCTGTATTCACGGCCTGTTTTGATTTCTTGCCGGTCCCTGCGGCGGACGGGGCGCGGAAAATGTGACGGGACACAGGGCGGCAGGATGCGCGGCGTGTGCAGGCGCGTGTTTTCCGCGGTCCCACATCACCGGGCGCGCGGGCAGAATGCCCGGCGGGGTGCAGGGGAGGACCGGAAAAATGTCCTTCCCGAAGGACCGTCCATATGAAAAAAGAAGTAGACAACCGGGGCCTTTTACGTTATAATCCTAACAGAACGAAGCCGCGGGACTTTCCGGCGGCTCTTACGCGGCAGCGAAGGCCGCCCGGATATCGGAGAGATGAACAGGAACGGTACGCGTCCGGCATGTGCGGAAGTACCGTGCGGCATAACGAAGCAGAGGAGGTAATTATGGGAATTCTCAGTAATGTGTGGAACGCGGCGAAAGGCCAGCTCGCGAACGTCGTCGAATGGGCGACCATGGATGACGAGACCATTTTCTACAAATGGAGCAACAGCGAGATCAAGAAGGGCAGCAAGCTCATTATCCGTCCCGGTCAGGACGCCATTTTCCTGTTCCAGGGCAAGATCGAAGGCATTTTTACGGAAGAGGGCGAATACGACATCGCTTCGGACATCATCCCGTTCCTGAGCACGCTCGCGGGCTTCAAGTTCGGTTTTGATTCCGGCCTCCGCGCGGAAGTGCTGTTTGTCAATACCCGTGAGTTCACGGTGAACTGGGGCACCCAGAACGCCATCAACCTTCCGGTGGCCGGGCTTCCGGGCGGCATGCCCATCCGTGCCTTCGGAAAATTTGCCACGCGTGTCGACGATTACACCGTCCTGATCGAGAAGGTTGCGGGCGCACAGGGCAGCTATACCATCGGCGATATCCGCGGCCGTATCTCCGCCGTGAACGACCAGCTCCTGATGAAGTGGATCGTGAAGGAAGGGAAGGACATGTTCAACCTCCAGGCCAGCGCGTATGACATTTCCGCCGGTATTAAGGAAGACCTGTCGAAAGAACTCGGCAAGATCGGCATGACCGTGACGGATTACTCCATCCAGAGCGTCTCCTATCCGGATTCTGTCCGTGAGATGCAGGAGAAGGCGGCCGGGAACGCCATGGTCGGCGACCTGAACGCGTATACCAGCATCGCTTTCGCGGACGGCCTCCAGAACGGCACGGGCGGCGGCGCCGGCGCGTCCATGGCCCAGATGCAGATGGGCATGATGATGGGCCAGCAGATGGTGAACAATATGCAGCAGCAGTACGGCCAGAACCCCTACGGGCAGGCGCCGTACGGCCAGGCTCCCTACGGGCAGGCGCCCTATGGCCAGGCCCCGTACGGGCAGGCACCCTACGGACAGGCCCCTTACGGCCAGCCCGTGCAGCCCGCAGCGCCGGTCCAGGCAGCGGCGGAAGCCGTGAAGGAAGCGGTTGCGGAAGCGGCAGCGCCCATTGAGGAAGCGGTTGCGGAAGCGGCGGCCCCCATCGCGGAGGCGGTAGCGGAAGCGGCAGCCCCCATCGAGGAAGCGGTTGCGGAAGCGGCGGCCCCCATCCAGGAAGCCGTGGAAGAAGCGGCAGCCCCGGCAGAAGAGATCGTCGAAGAAGTGAAGGCGGCGGTCCTGCCCGGCTACACCGGCCCCTTCAACTTCTGCCCCAACTGCGGCACGAAGACGGAAGGCGCGAATTTCTGCCCCAACTGCGGCACGAAGCTTCGCTGACGTCCTGAACCGGGAAATGCTGCCTGATTCGGTCTTTTTCCGGCCCCTGTAATCCGGGCAGCCGCCCGTACCACAGGGATACCTGTATAGAACAGATGCGCCGGGCATCCATCTGGAGCCCGGCGCATATCTGGTTATATCGGCGGGACGCCCGGACGCGCAGCCTGTGATGAAAGAAAGGGGATACATGCAGGATATTTTTACATCGCTGAACGACCGCCAGCGGGAAGCGGTCCTCCATACCGAGGGGCCGCTCCTGATCCTTGCGGGCGCCGGCGCGGGGAAGACCCGCGTGCTGACCCACAGGATCGCGTACCTGATCGAAGAGAAGGGGGTCGCGCCGTACCACATCATGGCCATCACCTTCACAAACAAGGCCGCCGGTGAGATGAAGGAACGGGTGCAGAACCTGGTTCCATACGGGGACGGGGTGTGGGTCGCCACATTCCACGCGACCTGCGTACGGATCCTGCGCCGGCACATTTCCTTCCTGGGCTACGGCAGTGATTTCACCATCTATGACACGGACGACCAGAAAACCGTGGTGAAGAACGTCCTGAAGGAACTCAATTACGACCCGAAAATGTTTAAGGAACGGGCCATGGTGGCCTATATTTCGTCCCTGAAGAATGCAATGACGAGCCCGGAGGACGCCCTGAAGGACGCGGGCAGCGATTTCCGCGGACAGAAGGAAGCGCGGATCTATGAAGCCTATGAGAAGAAGCTGAAACAGAACAATGCCCTGGATTTCGACGACCTGCTGCTGAAGACCGTGGCGCTTTTCGAATCGTACCCGGAGGTGCTGGAGAACTGGCAGAACCGGTTCCGCTACATCATGGTGGACGAATACCAGGATACGAATACGGTGCAGTTCCGGCTGGTGAGCCTGCTCGCGAAGAAGCACCGGAACCTCTGCGTCGTCGGGGATGACGACCAGTCCATTTACCGGTTCCGGGGGGCGGACATCCGGAACATCCTCGAGTTTGAGAAATATTTCCCTGAGACGAAGGTGGTGAAGCTGGAGCAGAACTACCGTTCCACCACGGGCATCCTGGACGCGGCGAACGCGGTGATCCGCCACAATGCCGGGCGGAAGGAGAAGCGCCTCTGGTCGGAGCTCGGGAAAGGCGACCCCGTGGCGTTCCGGCTGTTCGAAAACGGGCAGCAGGAGGCCGAGTTCGTGGTCCGGAAGATCCGGGAAGCCGTCCGGACGGGGAAAGCCGCCTATAAGGACTGCGCGGTGCTGTACCGCACGAACGCCCAGTCCCGTCTGTTTGAAGAGCGGTGCCTGGGTTCGGACGTGCCTTACCGGATCGTGGGGGGCGTGAATTTCTACCAGCGCCAGGAGATCAAGGACCTGCTGGCCTACCTGAAGACCATTGCGAACGGGCAGGACGACCTCTCTACCAGGCGGATCCTGAACGTGCCGCGAAGGGGCATCGGGGACACCACGATTGCCCGGCTTGAGGCGTACGCGGCCGACCGCGGCCTCTCCCTGATGGAGGCCATCCGGGACGTGCGCCGGGTGCCGGGGGCCGACCGGGCCGCGGCGAAGATCGAAGGGTTCGCCCGGCTGATCGCGGAGCTCCGGACCGAGGCAGGGGTGCTGCCGGACGGCCGGATGGCGGAAGACCGGCTGCCCTTCGACCAGCTGATCAAGGAGATCGTCCGGGTGACGGATTATGAGTCCACGCTGGAAGACCTGGACGAGGAGAAGCGGGACCAGAAGAAGGAAAACATCGCGGAACTGGAATCGAAAGCCCGCGAATTCGAAGAGACTTTTGAGGGGGAGGGCCCGCCGACGCTGACGGATTTCCTGGAAAATGTAGCCCTCGTGGCGGACATTGATTCCGTGGAAGACTCCGACGACCGGGTGCTGCTCATGACCATCCACGGGAGCAAGGGCCTGGAATTCCCCTATGTGTTCCTCTGCGGCATGGAGGAGGGGCTGTTCCCGTCCTTCATGTCCATCGATTCCGGGGATCCCATGGATATGGAGGAGGAGCGCCGGCTCTGCTACGTGGGCATCACGCGGGCGAAGCGGCACCTGTTCCTCTCCGCCGCGAAATGCCGGGTCATGCACGGGGACATGATCTTCAATAAAGTGTCCCGCTTCGTACAGGAGATCCCGGAAGACCTGCTCGCGTCTTCCGGCGACCGGAACGGGTCAGGCGGGAGAGGCCTGGGGGGAGGCGGAAGCTTCGCAGGCTACGGCGGCTCCTACGACCGCGGCGGCGCTGATGATTACAGAAGTTCCGCTTACGGCGGCGCCTACGACCGCAGTTCCGCGGGTTACAGAAGTTCCGCTTACGGCAGCGCTTCCTACGACCGCGGCAGCGCTGAGGATTACAGAAGCTCCGCTTACGGCAGCAGCTCCTATGACCGCGGCAGTTCTGAGGATTACAGAAGTTCCGCTTACGGCGGCGCTTCCTACGACCGCGGCGGCGCTGAGGATTACAGAAGTTCCGCTTACGGCAGCGGCGCCTACAATCGCGGGTCCGCGGGTTACGGAGGTTCCGCTTACGGCGGCTCCCCCTATGACCGCGTCAACGCTGCCGGTTCCGGCAGCCCCGCCGGGCGCCCCGGTTCCGGAAGCCGCCCGGAGCCCCGGCAGGCCCCGTCCTTCGGCCGCACCTTTGAAGTGCAGAAAGCGGAGAAGCTGGACTACGGCCCCGGGGACCGCGTACGCCACATCAAATTCGGCGACGGGACGGTCCTGGAAGTCACGGAAGGCAAGCGGGACATGGAAGTCACCGTCCGGTTCGATACGGCGGGGGAGAAGCGGATGTTCGCGAGCTTCGCGAAACTGAAGAAGCTGTAACCGGGGCTTCGGGCCATCCGCCCGAGGGAGAGGCCCGGACGCCGGGGACCTTCCGGGCGGGGCGACTGTTCCGGCTGATGCAGCGGGACAGTCCCGGCTTCCGGGGGATCCTTCCCGGGTTCCCCGGGTCTCTGTTTCCCGGATCACGATGCAATACAGGAGGAAAGAAAACGATGCAGATCACAAAGAAGACCGAAAACGACCATGTATGGATCGCGCCGGAAGGCCGCCTGGATACCGCCTCGGCCCCGGTGCTTGAGGCGGCGGTCGGGGAGGCGCTCGAACATGCCGCAGTCCTGACGCTGGACCTGGAGAAACTGGAATACATTTCCTCTGCCGGCCTGCGCGTCCTGCTGGGTGCCGAGAAGGCCATGAAGCAGCGGGGGGAGATGAAACTCGTCCATGTCGGGGAGAACATCATGACGATTCTCGAGATGACGGGCTTCACGGACATCCTGACCATCGAATAACCGCGCCCCGGGCCGTTCCGGCCCAACCGGCGTCATTCGCGAAAAAACAGCGCCGCGCATCCCGCGTGAAGCGCAGAAGACAGGAGAATCCATATGTCTGAAACAAAACGTTTTATCCATGCGACCTGGCAGATCATGGAAGCGCTGCTGGAGACCGACAAGCTGGAAGACGCGCTTTCCGGCAGCCTGGAGATCATCGTCCGGACACTGGACAGCGAAGCCGGGGCGATCTGGCTGCTCGACAGGAAGACGGACCGCCTCAGCCCCATGTTCCACATCGGCCCGGCCGACATCTCGAACATCACGGTCGAGAACGGGACGGGGATCGAAGGGATCGTCACAAAAACCGGGAAATCCATCATGATCGCGGACGCGGCCGACGACCCGCGCTTTGACGGCTCGGTGTTCGACGACAGCGGGCTGAAAACCCGGACCATGATCTGCGTCCCGCTGAACAATGTGCACGACGTCATCGGGTGCGTCCAGATCGTGAACAAAAAAGACGGCGGCCGGTATGACGAGGAGGAGCTGCAGCTCTGCGAGCGGATGGCGGCCCTGGCCGCGATTACGGTCGACGAGAAGGGCCTGATCGTAGACCTCGGGGAGAAGAAGGAAGTCCTGGCCGTGCTCCGGAACATCACGAAGGACTATCCGTCCGGCGACGGCATGCTGCAGGTCCTGAAGGGCATCAACCTCGAACTCTATAAGAATGAGTTCGTCGTCGTCCTGGGCGAATCCGGCTGCGGGAAATCGACGCTGATGAACATTGTGGGCGGCATGGACGCCATGACGGACGGCACCCTCCTGGTGGAGGGGAAGGACATTTCCCATGCGTCGGACGCGGAACTGACCGCGTACCGGCGGGAGAAGGTCGGGTTCGTTTTCCAGGCGTATAACCTGATGCCGAACCTGACCGCCCTGGAAAATGTACAGCTGATCGCCGAACTGGTGGACCACGCCATGCCGGCGGAAGAGGCCATTGAGAAGGTCCGGCTGACGGACCGGAAGGACCATTTCCCGGCGCAGCTCTCCGGCGGGCAGCAGCAGCGGGTGTCCATTGCCCGCGCCATCGTGAAGCGCCCGGCGCTGATCCTGGCCGACGAGCCGACGGCGGCCCTGGACTACAACACCGGCATCGAGGTGCTGAGCGTCATCGAAGACATTGTCCGCAAGGACGGCGCTTCGGTCATGATGGTCACCCACAATTCGGAGATCGCGAAGATGGCGGACCGGATCGTCAAGATGCGGAACGGGCGGATCGCCTCCATCCAGAAGAATCACCATCCGCAGCACGCGGAAGAACTGGTCTGGTGAGCCTATGAAGAAGACACAGTGGACAGACGCGCTGCGTAATATTTTAAAGCAGAAAGTCTCTTATCTGTCCGTCGTCCTGATCGCGCTGCTGGGCGCCGGCTCGTTCCTGAGCATCAGCTACGCCTCCGTTTCCATGCAGAAGAACTGTTCCGCGTGGTACGAGGAGATGAACTTCCGGAACATCGAGGTGGTTTCCTCGCGGCTGCTCACCGCGGGGGACCTGGATGCCCTGCGCGGGCTTGAGGGCGTCACGGACGTGGAGCCGGTCTGGGTGGCGAACGGCGAGCTTTACAAAAAAGGAAAACCGGTGGAGACGGTGTTCATCTCCCTCGGGGAGCGGATCAACCTCCCGGTGGTGAAGGAGGGGCGGCTGCCGCAGAACGAACTGGAGTGCGCCGTGGAGAGCCGGCTCGCGGAGAAAATGGAGCTGGAACCGGGGGACGTCATCGAAGATTACTCGATGGTCGACGAATCCGGGCAGTATTTCATACTCTGGGAACCGCTGACCGTCACCGCGATCGTCGAGCATCCGGACCATCTGAGCCTGAACCTCGGGGAAGCCGGCTATATCCTGGTCCTTCCGTCCGCATTTGACCACGAAGCGCTGCAGGGCAGCTGCATGAAGGCGGAAGTCCTGACGGCGGCACTGCCGGACGAAAACCGTTTTTCCGAGAAAAACAGGGCGGCTTCCCGGGAAATGGCCGACCGCATCGAAGCACTGGCCGACGTGCGCACCCCGATCCGGGACGCGGAGCTGAAGGCGCTGGCTTACGCGGAAGCCGACGAGTACGAACAGGCATACCGGGACATGCTGGCGGAACAGCTGGAGCTCCGGGAAGCGCTGAACGCGGACCCGTCCGCCTCGGAAGAAGAGATCAGGGACAACGAAGACTACATCGCCATGCTGGAGGAGTCCCTCGCGGGCATGGACGAGATCCGGGAAAAAGTGGAGAAACTGTCACCCACCCGCTGGATCGTACTGGATGACCCCGGCAACCCGAGCTACGTGCAGCTGCTCGCGGGCAGTGAGAACCTCAACCGGCTGCGGATGACATTTGCCCTGCTGTTCATCGTCATCAGCGCGCTGGTCATCTACGCGACCGTCAGCAAGATGGTGGATGAGCAGCGGACCCTGGTCGGCACGACGAAGGCGCTTGGCTTCCATAAACGGGAGATCCTGTACAAATACCTCATCTACGGGGTGAGCGGGACCCTGATCGGAACGGTCATCGGGATCCTGCTGGCCCGCTTCTGGCTGGAAGGGATCGCGCTGAAAGGCTACGGCAGCTATATCAGCGTCGATATCACCCGGCCGCGCTTCTCCCTGGGCATCACACTGGTCGTGCTTGCCGCGAACCTCCTGCTGGCTGCCGCCGCCGTGTGGTTTGCCTGCAGCCGGCTTGTCCGGACGCCCGCGGTGCAGCTGATGCAGCCGGAAATCCCGAAAGGGAAGCACAGGGCGGAGCAGGGCGAAGGCCGTCTTTCGCTGTATGGGCGGCTGATCCTGCGCAACGTCCGGTCGGACTGGCGGCGGGTCGCGGTGACCATTGTCAGCGTCGCGGGGTGCTGCACCCTGCTCGTGACCGGTTTTACGCTGAGGCACGGCGTGACGGGCTGCGTGGACAACCAGTACGGGAAGGTCATGGATTATGACTGGGAGATCAAGTGCTGGAATTACGCGATCCCGGATATCGAAGAGGTCCTGGACAATGCGGGCGCGGACCACGTCGCGCTTTACAGGACGAACCTGCTTACCTACATCGGGGAGACCGGTGTGGCGACCCTGCTCTGCGGGGACCTGGAAGAGATCAATAAACTGTACCACCTGCTGGACTGGAAGACCGGGGAACCGATCACGAAGGCGGACGACGGGATCCTTATCCAGCGGCGGCTGGCGGAGATCTACGGGCTGGACGTCGGCAGTGAATTCCTGGTTTCGAAGGGCCTGGGCGACCCGGTGACCGTCCGCGTCGCGGGGGTGTTTGACCACTACATCGGCCTGCCCGCGGCCATGAGCGGCACCTATTTTGAGCAGGTCTTCGGAGAACCCTGCATGTCGGATACGATGTTCGTGCGGCTGAACGGCGCGGATGAAGACGCGCTCACCGAGGTGTTCGATGAGATGGATGAGGTCAAGTCTTTCGGCACCGGCGACCGCGCCAGCTTCCGCTCGTCCATTACCGTGATCAACGCGATCGTCGCGCTGCTCACCGTCATGTCGGCCCTGCTCGCGGGCGTCGTGCTGATGAACCTGACGAACCTGTTCTTCCTGCAGAAGAAGCGGGAGATGACGATCATGCGCGTGAACGGCTTCACCTCGGGACAGACCATCGGGTACCTCCTCCGGGAGATTGCCGTCACAACGGCCGTGGGCATCGTCCTTGGGATTGTGGCCGGCGCGTTCATGGGCTATTATATCCTCCGTTCCCTGGAGCAGTCCTTCGTGCAGTTCGACCGGACCGTCAGCCTGGGCGCGTGGGGGCTCGGCGCCGCGATTACGGTGCTGTTCGCGGTGATCGTCAACTGGGCCGTCCTGCGGAAGGTGAAAGACCTGAAACTGACGGACGCGGCGGAATGACCGGGGAAGGCGCACAAAAGAAAAGTGTTGCGTTTCCTTCAAAAATGTGATATACTCCTTTCTCAAGGTTTCTACCTTTGAGAAAGGAGTTTTCTGGCAGATGGATAAGATCAAAGCGCAGATGGACCTGGTAAAGGCGGCGAAGATGAACGAACTGCATAAAAAGGTCATTCTCATTGTTCTGGCCATTGTCGGTGCGCTGGCGCTTGCCGCCGGCATCGCGTATGCGATTTATCGCCATTTGTCCCCGAAATATGTCGAGGATTTTGACGAAGAGCTTCCGGATCCGGATGACGATGAGGAGGATTTCTTCGAGGAAGAAATCGGCTGACAGGCTGAAAAAACACGCGGGAGCCTCAACCGGGGCTCCCGTTTCTGCGCGGTAAGGGCATCGCGGGACAGGCCGGTTTCCGGCGCCCGCCATCCGGGGCCCGGACGCGGGAAGAGACCATACACCGGGACGCGCATCGTACGCCGACCGGGCATCAGGAGAAGAACAGATGAAGAAAGGTCAGATTTACCAGGGGGTTGCAGGGGAAATCAGGTTCCCGAATCGGACCGTTGTCATAACGGAAGAGGGGGAAGAGTGCGTCGTCCCGAACGCGCTGACCGGGCAGACGGTCGAGTTCCGGGTCGAGAAGGCGCGGAACCGGCGGTATGAAGGGCGGCTGCTGAATGTGCTCGCGCCGTCGGACATGGAAGGCGCGCGGGACGTGTGCCCGCATTTCGGGCGCTGCGGCGGGTGCCTCTACCAGAGCGTCCCCTATATCCAGCAGCTGCGGCTGAAGGAGAACCAGGTGCGCCATCTCCTGGATTCGGTGGAGACCGAATACAAGTGGGAAGGCATCAAGGCCAGCCCGCGGCAGACGAATTACAGGAACAAAATGGAGTATTCCTTCGGGAATGAGGAACTGAACGGGCCGCTGACGGTGGGGCTCCACAAGCGCGGCGGGTTCTATGACATCATCCCGGTGCAGGACTGCAGGATCGCGGATTCGGATTTCCGGGTCATCCTGATGTACACGCAGATGTATTTCCGGATGCGCGGCATCCCGTTCTACCATAAGCTGAAGCATGAGGGCGTCCTCCGCCACCTCCTGGTCCGGAAAGGGCTCAGGACCGGGGAGATCATGGTCGGCATCGTGACGACGTCGGCCATCTCCGCGGAGCTGGAGACGTACGCGGAGGGTCTCCTGGAACTGTCTACGTCAGGGACCATCGTTTCGGTGCTCCATATGATCAATGACGGGCTCGCGGACGTCGTCCGGGCGGATGAAGTCCGGGTGCTTTCCGGCCGGGATTACATTTTCGAGGAACTGCTGAACCTGCGGTTCCGGATCACCCCGTTCTCGTTCTTCCAGACGAATACCTACGGTGCGGAAGTGCTGTACGAAACGGTGCGGGGATACCTCGGCACGCTCCGGGACAAGGAAGTGTATGATTTATACAGCGGCACCGGCACCATTTCCCAGGTGCTGTCCCCCGCCGCGAAGAAAGTGATCGGCGTGGAGATCGTGGAGGAAGCGGTGGAAGCCGCCCGGGAGAACGTCCTGCTGAACCACATCCCGAACTGCGAATTCCTCTGCGGCGACGTGCTGAAAGTGATCGATGAGATTGGGGACCGGCCGGACGTGATCGTGCTGGACCCGCCCCGCGAAGGGATCCACCAGAAAGCGCTGCAGAAGATCATCGCGTTCGGCGTCGACCGGATCGTATACATTTCCTGCAAGCCCACGTCGCTGGTGCGGGACATCGAAGTATTTAAAGCTTCCGGCTACAGGGTGGAACGGGCCTGTGCGGTGGACATGTTCGCCGGCACGCAGAACATCGAAGTGGTGGCAGTGCTGTCGAAGAAGCCGGGGGATATGCGGGACTGATCCCCCGAGGAGGAGTCA
>JAGDAW010000106.1 GCA_017959345.1 Lachnospiraceae bacterium
GGCCATTCGGATGCCCTGAGGCGCCAGGCCGTCATGACGGAGATTTCCGGGGACACGGAAGGCGCGGCGGAGCTCTGGTTCCAGGTGTACTGGCTGTTCCAGTCCGAGGAAGTTTCGGAAGAGGCGGAGCAGCGGTATCTCCGGCTGACCGGCGAAGACAGCATGCCGCTTCCGGAAGAGGGCACGGACCTGGCGGCGTACCGCCATGAGTATACGGCGGAAGAACTGCTGTCCCAGATCGAAAATGAAGCCGCGCGGGAATTCCTCGACAACGGCGGCTGACCACAGAAGGATAAGGAAGGGCGGGAACCGGGTGTTCCCGCCCTTTGCGCACCATAGGAACCCGCTGCTTTTTTGTGGATTTTTACCTTTTGACTTTTCCATATATTAATGATAGAATATACTCGAGTGAGCGTTGTGTCCAGAACAGAAGAAAGGAGGCATGCATGTTCACCATCGGTGACTACATTGTCAAGTCAGGCGAAGGCGTCTGCAGGATCACAGAGACGGTATATATGGATTCGATGGATGGTGAAAAACTGCCCTATTACCTGCTTTCCCCGGTTCAGGACAGCCGTTCGACAGTTTACATCCCGGTATCGGGCGCGTACAGGGACGTGCGCGCGGTCATGCAGAAGCAGGACGCGGAAGCCCTGATCGCTTCCATCCCGGAGATCCGCGCGCTGTCGGTGGACACCGAGAAGCAGCGGGAACAGACCTATAAGGATGTCATCCGGTCGTGCGACCCGGGCCGGCTCGTCGGCCTGCTCAAGTACATGTGCATCCGCAGCGCGGAGCGCAGGTCGCTCGGGAAGAAGAATACGGCCATGGACGACCGGTATATGAAGCTCGCGGAGAACGCGCTGTATTCGGAACTGGCGTTCGTCCTGGAATCGGACGCGTCGGACGTCCGGGACGCCATCGCATCGTCCGTCTGACGGGGCGGGGCGGCGCGCACTGCGTCCGGAAGGCACGGGACCGCCGGTGCGGGCGCCGCATGGGGCGTATGCCTGGCGGGGAAGCCGGTCAAATGCATTTTTAACTCAATCATCCTTTGAATTAGGGCTTGACCGGCCCTTTTTTTTATGCTATAGTATTTTGGCGTCTTGCCTTGGGGCGGACGCGGTGACAGCCTGTTCACAAATAATTGATGGAGGTGGAAAACATGCGAGTCAGGATTACTCTTGAATGTACCGAATGCCATCAGCGTAACTACAATCTGACAAAAGAAAAGAAGGCCCATCCCGAAAGGATGGAGACCAAGAAGTACTGCAGATTTTGTCAGAAGCATACGAACCATAAGGAAACCAAGTAATTGCAGGGTCCCTGTGATGCTTGAAGAAAGGTGAGGTGTACGTTATGGCTGACAGCAACGAGAAGAAGAGCTTTATTGACACGGTCAAGACGTTCTTCAAAGGCATTAAGTCCGAATTCAAGAAGATCGTTTGGCCGACTGGTGAGACGCTTGTGAAGCAGACCGCGATGGTTGTCGTGATTTCTGCGGCGCTCAGCGTCATCATCCGTCTGATCGATATGGCTGCGCAGGCTCTGGTGGGCCTTGTCAGCTCTATCTGAGGAGCGGTCGATGGAAGAGGCGAAATGGTATGTGGCTCATACATATTCCGGGTATGAGAACAAGGTAAAAGCCGATATCGAGAAGACCATCGTAAACCGGAACCTCGAGAATGAGATTTTCGAGGTGACCGTGCCTGTTGAGAAAGTTGTCGAAGTCAGGAACGGCGTCAAGAAGACCGTCGAACGCAAGCTGTTCCCCGGATATGTGCTTGTCCGCATGATCATGAACGAAGTGACGTGGTATGTGGTCAGGAACACCCGCGGTGTGACCGGCTTTGTGGGCCCGGGATCGAAACCCGTTCCGCTTTCCGACGATGAAATGATCAATATGGGCATCGGCGAGAAGAAGACGGTGGTGGTGGACTACGAAGTCGGCGACGAAGTCGTGGCAGTCTCCGGCGCATGGCGTGATACGGTGGGCGTGATCCGCAGTATCAACCAGTCGAAGCAGACCGTTACGATTACGGTCGACCTGTTCGGCCGGGAGACCCCGGTGGAACTCGGCTTTACGGAAGTCAAAAAGAAGTAAGTAGCATCAGCGCTGCTGATGGTGGGAGACCCGGTGTCCGCGCCGGTTCGATCAATGACCACACTTAGGAGGTGCCAAAATGGCAAAAAAGATTGATAGTTTTATCAAATTACAGATTCCCGCCGGGAAAGCGACCCCGGCCCCGCCCGTAGGCCCCGCACTCGGCCAGAAGGGCGTGAACATCGTTCAGTTTACGAAAGAATTCAACGCAAGGACAGCGGATAAGGGAGATACCATCATCCCGGTCATTATCACCGTTTACGCGGATAAGACCTTTACGTTCGTCTGCAAGACGCCGCCCGCGGCCGTCCTGATCAAGAAGGCCTGCAAGATCCAGTCCGGATCCGGCACGCCGAACAAGACGAAGGTTGCCGTCCTTTCCAAAGCGGATCTGAAGACCATCGCCGAGACGAAGATGCCGGATCTGAACGCGGCTTCCGTGGAAGCAGCCATGAGCATGATCGCCGGCACGGCCCGCAGCATGGGCGTCACCATTGAGGCGTAAGACAGACACAGAACCGATAAATAGGATCGTGGGAGGGGGTCTTCCCCGAAAATACCACTTGGAGGTTTAGAATGAAAAGAGGTAAAAAGTATCAGGAGTCCGCGAAACTTGTGGACCGCACCGTACTTTATGACGCGAAGGATGCCATCCAGCTCGTGCAGAAGGCAGCCAGCGCGAAATTCAATGAGACCGTAGAACTGCACATCCGCACGAACTGTGACGGACGTCACGCAGACCAGCAGATCCGCGGCGCCGTCGTGCTGCCGAACGGAACCGGCAAGACCGTCCGCGTCCTCGTATTCGCGAAGGGCGACCGTGTGGACCAGGCCCTTGCGGCCGGCGCCGATTACGCCGGCGGCGAAGAGCTGATCCCGAAGATCCAGAACGAAGGCTGGCTGGATTTCGATGCCGTCGTGGCCACCCCGGACATGATGGGCGTCGTCGGACGTCTGGGCCGTATCCTTGGCCCCAAGGGCCTGATGCCGAACCCGAAGGCCGGCACCGTGACCATGGACGTCGCCACCGCCGTGAAGCAGATCAAAGCCGGTAAGATCGAATACCGTCTCGACAAAGCGAACATCATCCATGTCCCGCTCGGCAAGGTTTCCTTTACCGAAGACCAGCTGTCCGAGAACTTCTCTGCCGTTATGGACGCCATCATCAAGGCGCGTCCGGCCGCGGTGAAGGGCCAGTTCTTAAGGAGCGTCACCCTGGCGTCCACGAGGGGCCCCGGCGTGAAGCTGAATGTGGGCAAGCTTCTGAACAACTGATTTTTTCCAAATATGAACAGGCTTAAAGACCGGGCCGTGCGGCATCCCCGCACGGCCCGGTCCTTCGTGAAAATGAGCATAAAAAATGACCGGCCTTCCATTCCCGGAAGACCGGCCGGCGAGTCGGAGCGACAAGAATCGAACTTGCGGCCTCTTGAACCCCATTCAAGCGCTCTACCAAACTGAGCCACGCCCCGAAACAGATGGATTATATCAGATGTTGCGGGTTTTGTAAAGAACTTTCTGAAAAAATAATTGCCGGTTTTGAAAAATAGTTGTTGACAGGAAAATCCTCTTGTGTTACAGTGTTAGGTGCTTTACTGTGCCGTAATGGGGCTTTTGCGCTCAAAAATGGCTTTTTTACCCACAAAATGCATAGAAATACAGGAGTGAATATTCATGGAAAAAAACAGACTCCACCCCATCCAGTCCGGAAAAAACCTCCGTATGAGTTTCTCCAGACAGAAAGACGTCCTGGAGATGCCGAACCTGATCGAGGTCCAGCGGAATTCTTACGAATGGTTCCTGACGGAAGGGCTTAAAGAAGTGTTTGAAGACATTTCGCCCATCGGCGAGACGTTTTCACAGCTTTCGCTTGAGTTCAGGAATTTCCGGCTCTGCAGGGACGAAATCAAGTACACGATTGAAGAGTGCAAGGAGCGGGACGCGACGTATTCCGCGCCGCTTAAGGTTGTCGTCCGGCTGTATAACCGGTCCAACAACGAAATCAAAGACCATGAAATCTACATGGGGGATCTGCCCCTGATGACGGAGACCGGCTCGTTCCTGATCAACGGCGCGGAGCGGGTTATCGTCAGCCAGATCGTCCGTTCACCCGGTATCTATTTTGACATTGACCATGACAAGCTCGGCAAGGAGCTTTACACCAGCCAGGTCATCCCGAACCGCGGCGCGTGGCTGGAATACGAAACCGACAGCAACGACATTTTCTTCGTGCGCGTGGACCGTATCGGCAAAGTGCCGGTTACGGTGCTGATCCGCGCCCTCGGGTACGGCTCGAACGAAGAGATCCTCGACCTGTTCGGGGAAGAGCCGAAGATCGTGGCGACCCTTTCCAAGGACCGCACGCGCAATTACACCGAAGGCATGCTCGAACTCTATAAGAAGATCCGTCCGGGCGAGCCGCTGGCCATCGACAGCGCGGAGACGCTGATCAACGGCATGCTCTTTGACGGCAGGCGCTATGACCTGGCGCATGTGGGCCGCCATAAGTTTAATAAGAAGCTGAATTTCCGGTACCGTCTGTCCGGGCAGACCCTGGCGGACGATATCGTCGACCCCTCGACCGGTGAGATCATTGCCGAAGCGGGCACGGTCTGCGACCGCGGCCTCGGCCAGAAGATCCAGAATACCGGCGTCGAATACGTCTATGTCCTGGCGGGCGACCGCCGGGTCAAGGTGATCTCCAGCCGGATGGTGGAGGCGGAAGAGTACCTGCCTTTCGATCCCGCGGAAGCGGGCATCCGCGAGGCCGTGTTCTACCCGGTGCTCCGGGAGATCCTTGAGGAAGGCCTGGAAGGGGATGCGCTGAAGGCCGAGATCCGGAAGCGCATGAAGGACCTTGTGCCCACCCATATCCTGAAGGAAGAGATCATCGCGTCCGTGAACTACCTGCTCGGCCTGGAATACGGCATCGGGAAGAAGGACGACATCGACCACCTCGGGAACCGCCGCATCCGTGCGGTGGGCGAACTGCTGCAGAACCAGTACCGGATCGGCATGTCCCGGATGGAGCGCGTGGTGCGCGAGCGGATGGCGACCCAGGACGTGGAAGGCGTGACGCCCCAGTCCCTGATCAACATCAAGCCCGTGACGGCGGCCATCAAGGAGTTCTTCGGATCTTCCCAGCTGTCGCAGTTCATGGACCAGAACAACCCGCTGTCGGAGCTGACCCACAAGCGGCGTCTGTCGGCCCTCGGCCCGGGCGGCCTGTCCAGGGAGCGCGCCGGGTTCGAAGTGCGTGACGTCCATTACACCCACTACGGGCGGATGTGCCCCATTGAGACCCCCGAAGGCCCGAACATCGGCCTGATCAACTCGCTGGCGTCCTATGCCCGCGTGAACCAGTACGGGTTTATCGAGGCGCCTTACCGGATCGTGGACAAGACGGACCCCCTGAACCCCAGGGTCACCAAGGACGTCGTGTTCCTGGCGGCGGACGAGGAAGATGATTTCATCGTCGCGCAGGCGAATACGCCGCTGGACGAAGACGGCCATTTCATGAACAATAAGGTTTCCGGCCGTTTCCGCGAGGAGACGACGGAATTCGAGAAGACGCGCGTGGACCTGATGGACGTGTCCCCGAAGATGGTCTTCTCGGTCGCGACCTCCATGATCCCGTTCCTGGAGAACGACGACGCGAACCGCGCGCTGATGGGTTCGAACATGCAGCGTCAGGCGGTGCCGCTCATGCTGACCGCCGCGCCCGTCATCGATACGGGTCTCGCGGAGAAGGTCGCCATCGACTCCGGCGTCTGCGTGGTCGCGAAGGAAGACGGCGTCGTCGAACGCTCCGCGTCCAATGAGATCGTGGTCCGGAACGACGACGGGAACCGCATGACCTACAAGCTCGGGAAGTTCATGCGGTCGAACCAGTCGAACTCCTACAACCAGAAGCCCATCGTCTTCAAGGGCGAGCGGGTCCGTAAGGGCCAGGTCATCGCGGACGGGCCGTCCACCAGCAACGGCGAGGTGGCGCTCGGCAAGAACCCGCTGATCGGCTTCATGACCTGGGAAGGGTATAACTACGAGTACTCGGTACTGGTCTCCGAACGGCTGGTCCAGGACTACGTGTATACATCCATCCATATCGAAGAGTATGA
>JAGDAW010000107.1 GCA_017959345.1 Lachnospiraceae bacterium
AGGGTGCCGGCGTCGTGGACGAAGCGACCGGCATGTACCCCATCACCCTCGGCGACATGATCGGCGTTCCGTTCGATGATCCGCTGTGGGATGAGTTCCTGAACCAGCTGACCTGGGAAGAACTGACGGCTTCCCTGATGAGCGGCGGTTACAAGACCATTGGTGTTGCGAAAGTCGGCCGTTACCAGGTCGCTGACCCGGATGGCCCGGCACAGCACGGCGGCGCGTGGTCCTTCTGCGCGGACGTCAACGTGGCTTCCACCTGGAGCAAGGAACTGGCTTACAAGTACGGCGAAGCGTGCGGCAACGAAGCGATGCTCGTAACCAACAACCACGGCCAGATCAACGGCTGGTACGCGCCGGCATCTGACCTCCAGAGGAACCCGCTGGCAGGCCGTAACTTCGAGTACTTCTCGCAGGACGGCGTACAGGGCGGTTACATGAGCGGTTATGTCTGCCTGGGCTACACCGACATGGGCGGCCACGTATATCTGAAGCACTCCTTCCTGAACGACCAGGAGACCAACCGTACCGGCGGCGTGACCTTCGTTACGGAGCAGGCTCTTCGCGAGATCTACGCGAAGATCTTCGAACTTGGCGCGAAGGTCGGTAAGGCGAACGGCTTCATGAACGCGTTCAACCTGATCGGTGTGAGCAGCTCCGCGAACTATGCGGTCGGCCATCAGCTTTACATCGAAGAGTGGGGCTTCATGGGCTACAGCGTAACGGACTACTATTCGAACAGCGCGAACGGCACCGGCTGGTCCGCAGGCGTCATGGCCCGCGGCAACACGATGCCTCTTGGTAACGGCACCGCGCCCAGCCCGAGGACCCGTCAGGGTTACGACGGCTACTTCGATGCCGAGAAGAACATGGTCATGGCTTACAGCTATGATGCGGAAGCGAACGATCATCTGAGCGCTGAAGAAGTCCAGGAAGCGCCGACCCAGTGGTACTGGGTGCGTGACAACGCGAAGCGTATGATGTACACGCAGGCGAACCTCAACGGCCAGAAGGCCGGCTACTACAGCTACATGCTGGATGTGAACCAGGAGCTCCTGCAGCAGAACAAAGCCGTCTACGCGAACCTCCTTACGGATGCAGGTGTTGAAGCGCTGGCGAAGGCGTTCGGTTATGTGGGCTATACCCTTACCGCTGAAGGCCTGCCGCAGGGCATCACCATGGCTGCGGACGGCACGGTGACCGGAACGCCGACCGAACACGGTGAGTTCAATCTGACCCTCCGTATCCAGGGCAACAACGGTCTCTCCTACATCAGCGACACCAAGCGCGTCACCCTCCAGGTCGCAGACTTCGAAGAAGAACTGAATGAGGCGGTTGTCCTTGACAAGACGACGGCTATCGTCGGTGCACCGTTCGAGGCCCAGATCACGGCTTCCGCTGTGGAATTCACGGATGAAAACTCCAATCCCGAAGCGAGAGCTGCTGCGGAATTTGTCGGCCTGTACAACAGGAACATCCGCTACAGCGCGACCGGTCTCCCGGCCGGCCTGACGGTTGACAGCGCCACCGGCGCCATCACCGGTATTCCGGAAGAAGCGGGCGACTTCTGTGTCACCGTGGTTGCCGGTTATGAGAAGATCACGTCGTCTGCCGGTTCCTCAGGCCGTGTCAACTACAACGTCACCCCTGAGAACTACCAGAGCGTATACCGCGTCACCATCGCGGAAGCGCCGGTCCTTTCCATCGGCGACAACGGCAACTGGTTCATCTATGGCATCGACACCGGCATCTCTGCCCGTCAGATCCAGGAGTAACCTGACTGTCCATCGGTAACACAAACCACTGCGCGGCTCTGCCCGAAGAATCACTGCAGGATCCCTGAGCGCGGGCCGCGCACGTAAGAAACGTTCCAAGGAGCGGCTTCGGCAGTCAAAAGCTGCCGAGGCCGTTCATTCAGTAAAAAAATCAACCGGTTTTCCCGCGTACCGAATCCAGATCAGCGGGAAAAGGGTCTGTGATCAGACCTATGGCGGACATTTCTGCGCTGCACGGGGAGGGCATTGTGAAAGCTTTTTCGGGCATACGCAGTGTGTTTCTCACGGAAGCACAGGAAACGTTCGCAACGCGCCGTTTCCTTACAGACAAAGGAGATAAAGGATGAAAAAGAAAAGTTTAGCATTGATTCTGGCTGCAGTGCTCGTACTGGGACTGTTCGCATCCTGTGCGCCGTCCAACCCGGCGACGACCACCGCGGCGCCGACCCCGGGCGGGGACACCCAGACCACCCAGGCAGGGGATTCTTCCTCTGACGAGTATACCGTAACGCTTGAATATGAAGACGGTGTTTCCCGTGCCCGCAACCAGATCGTGGATGCCGGGGACAGCATGAAAGAGCCCGCGAAGCCCGAACGGACCGGCTATTCCTTCGAAGGATGGAGCCTGACGAAAGAGGGCGCGGAGAAGATTACGTTCCCCTATACCCCCACCGGGAACGTGACCCTGTATGCGACGTGGGGCGCCGCCAAATACACGGTTACCTTTAATATGAACTATGAAGGCGGCACGAACATTGAAAATCAGGTAGAGTTTGAAGGCGAAGTCAGTGCACCGGAAGCGCCTGTGCGCGAAGGCTATACTTTCTATAAGTGGGCGATGGATGCGGCCGGCGAAAATGACGCCGCGTTCCCCTACACCGTTAAGAATGATGTTTCTTTCTATGCCGTTTGGGCAGAAGGCTCCCTGACCATCGTGTCCTTCGACCTGAACTACGAAGGCGCCGAGAACACCATGGAGAACATTACCCTCGCGGAGGGCGAAAAGGTCACGAAGAAGATGGTGACGGATCCCGAGCGCGCGAATTACAAGTTCAAGGGCTGGTCTGAGACGGAGGACGGCGCCCTTGTGAAGTTCCCCTACACGCCTAAGAGCAGCGTCAAGCTGTATGCCATCTGGGAGCGGGACTCCTACTCGGTTGCGTTCCGTGATGAATATGCGAAGTCCCCGGTGTTTGCGAATACAAAGGTGGATGCCGGTGATTCCGTGGATGCGCCCGAGACCGAACCCACCCGCGAGAATTACATTTTTGAGGGCTGGTTCAATGCGCAGGACGGCGGCGAAAAGGTCGAATTCCCGTTCACGCCTATGACGAAGAGCACCGCGCTTTATGCGCACTGGAAACATGTCCCGGTAGAAACGACCACATTCCAGGCGGAATATGTCTACATTGATGCCAGCGAGAAGTTCCCCGGCTACTCCGGAGAAGCGACCGGTATCGGCATTATCTCCCCGCAGACCACGGAGACCGGGCTGATTACGACGGATGGACAGACCAGCGGCTACTACTGCACATACCTCTATAAGAGGGGTGCTGCCCTGAAGTTCGAGATCGAAGCGTCCCAGGCCGGCACCGCAACGCTGGTTGTGAACCTTGCGATCGAGATGAAGGCGAACTGGACCTTCACTTCCGCGGAAGGCGAGAACTGCTATAAGGTCAAGGTCAATGAGAAGGAAGTCAACTATGGTGTGTTCGCGTTCAATGACAGCGCCGCGGA
>JAGDAW010000108.1 GCA_017959345.1 Lachnospiraceae bacterium
CACCCGCAGATCGGGAACAGGAAATTCCGGAGGATCTGCTTCCCGGCTTCCGTATGGGTCACTTCGGGATGGAACTGGACGCCGTAAATCCTTTTTGCGATATTGCAAAGGGCGGCACAGGGACACTGCCCGGTCTCCGCGATGGTCTCAAAGCCTTCCGGCACCCGGCTGATCCGGTCCGTGTGGCTCATCCAGCAGACGCTCTCTTCCGGGACACCCGCGAACAGGGGGTTCTCCCGCACGCGCACCGCCGTCCGGCCGTATTCGCTGCCGCCTTCGGCCGGAGACACGGTCCCGCCCGCGAGATACGCGAGCAGCTGCGCCCCGTAACAGATCCCGAGGAGCGGGATGCCCATTTCCAGGATCCGCGCGTCAAACCGGGGGGCTCCCGGTTCGTATACGCGGTTCGGCCCGCCCGTCAGGATGATGCCCCGGTACCCGGTTTCCGGGATCTCCTCCGGGGTGATGCGGTCGTAAGACCGGATTTCGGCATAGACATGCTGCTCCCGCACCCGCCGCGCGATCAGCTGGCTGTACTGCCCGCCGAAATCCAGGACAAGCACCTTCTCCATCTGTTTCCTCCCAAGTCACCTGTCCTTACCGGACAATGATGCTGTCGCGCTCCGCCCCGACGGAAATATAGCGCACCGGGCAGCCGACGGCGTCCTCGAGGAACGTCACATAGTTTTTCGCCGCTTCCGGCAGGTCTTCCCACCGCCTGACGCGGGAAATGTCGCAGTGCCAGCCCTCCAGATACAGAATGACCGGCTCCGCCCTGTCAAGATCCGCGGGGAACGGGAAACGGTCCGTCTCCTTCCCGTCCACGATATAGCGGACGCAGACCGGGATGCGTTCCAGGTCGCTCAGCACGTCCAGCTTGGTCAGCGCGATCTCCGTGGTGCCCTGGACGTCCGCGCCGTAGCGGGTGGCCACCAGGTCGAGCGGGCCCACCCGCCGCGGGCGGCCTGTTTTCGCCCCGTACTCGGCGCCGGCTTCCCGGAGCCGGTCCGCCGCCTCGCCGTGCATCTCGCACACGAACGGGCCTTCCCCCACGCAGGTGGAATAGGCCTTGACCACGCCGATCACTTCGTCGATCCGCGCGGTGGGCAGCCCGGACCCGACCGGCGCATAGGCCGCGAGCGTATTGGACGACGTGGTATAGGGATAAATGCCGTAGTCCAGGTCCCGGAGCGCGCCGAGCTGCGCTTCAAAGAGGATGCGCTTCCCGCTCTTCTGGGCCTCTTTCAGCACCGCCCCGGTGTCGCAGATATACGGCACGAGCGGCTCACAGTAATCGCGGATCCAGTCATCCAGCTGGTCCATCGTATACGGCGCCGCCCCGTAGACCCGGGCCAGCGTCAGGTTTTTCCATTCGAGGAGCGCACCGAGATGGGTCCTCAGTGCGCCCGGGTCCTTCAGTTCTCCCGCGAGAACGGTCTTTTTCTGGTATTTGTCCGAATAGAACGGCGCGATGCCCTGTTTCGTGGAGCCGTAGGCATGGTCGGACAGACGCCGCTCTTCCAGCTCGTCCAGGTCCCGGTGCCAGGGAAGGAGCAGGGACGCCCGGCAGCTGATCCGGAGGTTTGCGGGGGTGATCGCGATGCCCTTTGACCGGACTTCCCGGATCTCTTTGCAGAGGTTTTCCGGGTCCAGGGCGACGCCGTTCCCAAGGATGTTCATGACGCCTTCCCGGAAGATCCCCGAAGGGAGCAGGTGGAGGGCAAATTTCCCGTATTCATTGATGACCGTGTGGCCGGCGTTCCCGCCGCCCTGGTACCGCACCACCACATCGAAACGCGCGGTTAAGAGGTCGACCATCCGGCCTTTCCCCTCATCGCCCCAGTTGACGCCTACGATTGCACAGTTACTCACTTCTTTAAGCCTCCGTCTGACCGCGCCGGCCGCCCATGGCCGCCGATCCTTATTCCACCGTTACCGATTTGGCAAGGTTCTTCGGTTTATCAATGTCGCAGCCGTTCTCCCTGGCGACATGGTATGCCAGGAGCTGCAGGGGGACGATCTCCACCGCGGCGGAGAACAGCGCTTCCACCTCCGGGATGAACAGCAGGTCGTCGGCTACGGAAAGGATTTTCTGGTTGTTGCGGAAGGTCAGCGCCAGCACTTCCGCGCCGCGCGATTTCACTTCCACGATGTTGCTCAGGCTTTTCTCCATGACGGCCGGGTTGCAGCAGAGCGCGATCACCGGCTGGTGCTCCCCGATCAGGGCAATGGTGCCGTGCTTGAGCTCGCCCGCCGCATAGGCCTCCGCGTGCAGGTAGGAGATTTCCTTCATCTTCAGCGCGCCTTCCAGCGCCGCCGCGTAATCCGTATTCCGCCCGATGAAGAACAGCGCGGGGCTCCGGTGGTACTTCGCGGCGAGCGCCGGGATGGATGCGTTCATATCGATCGCCTCCTGGATCCGCCGGGGCAATGTCTGGACGGTCTCGGCCATCCGCCCGAGCCCGAAGGTATCCGGGTACAGGTGCTCCGCGAAAAAGAGGGCGAGCAGGTAAAGGACCGTAACCTGGGTCGTATACCCCTTCGTCGTCGCGACCGCGATCTCCGGCCCCGCCCAGGTATAGACCGTATAATCCGCGAGGGACGCGACCGAACTGCCCACCACGTTCACGACGGCAAGGGTCGCAGCGCCCCGCTCCCTGCACTCCCGGAGCGCCGCGATCGTATCCGCGGTCTCCCCCGACTGGGAAATGGCGATCACGAGCGTACCGCTGTCGATCAGCGGGTCGCTGTAGCGGAGCTCGCTCGCGAGCTCGACGCCGACCGGGACGCGGCAGAGGCGCTCCAGGGCGTATTTCCCGGCGCAGCCGGCGTAGTAGGCGGACCCGCAGGCGGTGATCACGATCTTCCGGATGGACGGAAGATGCGGGACGAGGCCTTCCAGTTCCGCGAACAGGACTTTCCCGTCCCGGATCCGCGGGGCGATGGTGGCCTTGACCGCGCCCGGCTGCTCCATGATCTCCTTGAGCATGAAGTGCTCATAGCCGCCCTTCTCCGCCGCCTGGACGTCCCACAGGATCCGCGTGGTTTTTTTCGCGATTTCCCGCCCGGAGCAGTCAAAGACGCGGACGGAGTCCGCGGAAAGCTCCGCGAATTCCCCGTCCTCCAGGTATATGACGCTGCGGGTGTGGCTGACCAGGGCCGTCACGTCCGACGCGAAGAAATGTTCCCCGAGGCCGATGCCGAGGATCAGCGGGCTGGCTTCGCGGACCGCGTAGACCTTCCCCGGCTCGTCCGCGCAGATCACGCCGAGCGCGTAGGAGCCCTGCAGGCGGTTCGCGGTTTTGATCAGCGCGTCCCGCACATTGCCCCTGTAATAGTACTCGAGCAGGTGGACGATCACCTCGGTATCGGTTTCGCTCAGGAAATGATACCCCTCCCGGAGCAGCTCCTCCCGGAGGGCAATGTAGTTCTCGATAATGCCGTTATGGACCACCGCGATGCGGCCGTCGTTCGACAGGTGGGGATGCGCGTTTTCCTCGGTCGGGGCCCCGTGGGTCGCCCACCGGGTGTGCCCGATCCCGGTGCACCCGGGCACGGAAGCGCCGTCCCGCGTCTTTTCGCACAGCGCCGCGATCCTTCCCCGCACTTTGCTGACCTCGATACGGTCTTGGTCCATGACCGCGATCCCGGCGGAATCATACCCCCGGTATTCCAGCTTCTTCAGTCCTTCCAGCAGGACCGGCGCCGCGTTCTGCGCGCCGGTATAGCCCACAATCCCGCACATAAAAACCTCCGATGACGTCTTTTATTGCCCGCTCGCCCCGTAGTTGGAAAGCACCCGGGCGGACGGGTCGTTCACATTGCAGCCTTCCCACGCCCGGTTCGGCATCCAGAAATCCACGACCATCTCCGCCTGCCCGGGATAATGCTTTTCGAAGATTTCCCGGTACAGGAGCGATTCCTTCGTGAACGGGCGCGCGTATCCGTACTTCATCCGCTTTTCTTCGAATTCTTCGTCCGTGTACTGCTTCTCCGCGTATTCCTTCAGGTCATCCACCATGGAATGGCCCACGGCGTCGGAGAAGGCGGCTTTCTCACGCCAGAGGATCCCGTCCGGCAGGTACCCCAGCCCCTCGAAGGCGTGGCGGAGCAGGTATTTGCCCATACCGTATCTGTTCATTTTCATCTCCGGGTCCAGGCTCATCACGTAGCGGACGAAATCGAGGTCCCCGAACGGCACCCGGGCTTCCAGGGAGTTGACCGAAATGCAGCGGTCCGCACGGAGCACGTCGTACATGTGGAGCTCCCGGACCCGCTTCTCCGCCTCCTCCTGGAACGCTTCCGCCGAAGGCGCGAAATCCGTATATTTATACCCGAACAGCTCGTCCGAAATCTCGCCGGTCAGAATCACGCGGATGTCCGTCTGCTCATGGACTGCCTTGCAGACCAGGTACATGCCCATGCTGGCGCGGATGGTCGTGATGTCGTACGTCCCGAGGAGGTCGATCACCTTCTCCAGAGAAGACAGGACCTCTTCCGGCGTCATATAGACTTCCGTATGGCGGCTCCCGATGAAATCCGCGACCTGTCGGGCGTATTTCAGGTCGATCGCGTCCTCGCTCATGCCGATCGCGAACGTCCGGATCGGTTCACGGCTCTCGCGCGCGGCGATCGCGCAGACCAGGGAGGAATCCAGGCCGCCGGAAAGCAGGAAACCGACCTTCGCGTCGGAAATAAGGCGCTTTTTCACGCCGCTGACCAGCTTTTCCCGGATCTTCCCGCACGCCGTTTCCAGGCCGTCACGGCAGACCGCGTCCACTTCCGCGATCGCGGCGTAGCGGACGAACTGCCCGTCCCTGTAATAGCATCCCGGCGGGAACGGCATGATCTTTTCCGCAAGGCCGACGAGGTTTTTCGGTTCGCTCGCGAACAGGATCGTGCCCGCCGGGCTGTAGCCGTAATAAAGCGGCCGGATGCCGATGGGGTCCCTGGCCGCGATGTATTCGCCGGTCCGCCCGTCATAGAGGACGCAGACGAACTCCGCGTCCAGCATGGAAAACATGTCCGTCCCGTATTCAAAATACAGCGGCAGGATGATCTCGCAGTCGCTGTCCGACCGGAAGGTATAGCCCTTTCCGATGAGATCCTCGCGCATTTTCTCAAAGCCGTAAAGCTCGCCGTTGCAGACCACATAGCTCCCGTCAAGCTCAAAGGGCTGCATGCCCGAAGGCGTCAGCCCCATGATCGAAAGACGGTGGAACCCCAGGAGCCCTTTCCCCGTATCCACGATCCGGCTGTCATCCGGCCCGCGGGATTTCGTCCGTTCAAAGCCTGTTAAGAATTTTTCGAGTATGGCATCGCTGCCGCACCAGCCCATGATGGAACACATATCCGGGCACCTCCGTTTTCATATAGTCCGGCAGATTGCCGCCCGAAAAGAGGGACCCGCGCAGACCGGCTGCAGGACGCGCACCGTTCTGTGCGCCGTAACCGGGTGCCTGCGCGGCTTCTCTTTTCCACGCGCCTGAAGCGCTTTTTTCAAAAATGTTTATTCCACGTCCTGGAGGGCGTCGTAGCCCTCTTCGCCGGTGCGGACCTTGATCACATTTTCCACGTCATAGACGAAGATCTTCCCGTCGCCGATATGGCCGGTATACAGGACCTTCTTGGCGGTCTCGATCACGTCCCGGACCGGGATCGCGGAGACGACGATGTCCACCTGGACCTTCGGCCGCAGGTCGGTCTCCACCGCGACGCCGCGGTAAAACTCGGTATGGCCTTTCTGCATGCCGTAGCCCATCACATGGGAAACCGTCATGCCCGTGATGCCCAGCTTGCTCATGGCGTCTTTCAGGGCATAGAGTTTTTCTTCCTTGAAGACGATCTCAACTTTCGTGAATTTATGCCCGTCGAAGCTGGGTTCGCGCTTCACCGGCACCGCTTCCGCCACCGGCGTGGTCCCCGGGACGGCTTTCACGGGTTCACCCGAGCCGATTTCCGCGTATTTGTCCACGGTCGGCATGAAGTCCGCATAGGCGCTGGGGAGGCCGTGTTCGCTGATGTCCAGGCCGGCAAGCTC
>JAGDAW010000109.1 GCA_017959345.1 Lachnospiraceae bacterium
AATGAGGAGGCCCGGCTGGAAGCCATCGGGCGGTCCTGGAAGGCGGCGGGGGTTGACGCGGCCGTCCGTACCGCGGGCTTCCCGGGCACGTACCTGCCCGTACCAGCGCCGCATGCGGAGCGAAGCGTCTCCGTGGTGGTCACCGGGCACTTCAGCGACGAGGAGAAGGCGGGGGCGGAAGCCCTGTTCCGGCGCGACCCGCATGTGCGGGAGGTCCTGTTTACGGGGGCCGCGGACGCCGGTGCGCGGTTGGGGGACGGGCCTGCGGATACCCCGTCCGGGGAAAACAATCCCTCCTGCAGCCAGGACGTTCATGCCCCGTCCGGGGAAAATGTCTGTCCGCCTTCCGTGGACACAGCCGTCCGCGCGGCGTCCGGCCCATACGTCTTCCTGACGGACCGGGTGCCGGAAGCCCTTTCCGACGGCTTCTTCGAAACCCTCGCCTTTTACCTGTCGGACCCGGCGAACGGGGCCGCGGGCCCCATGCTCGTCGCGGACGGGCGCGTGGTCCACGCGGGATACGCATTTTCGGAAGGGAAGCTGTTCGTACCGTACCGGGGCGTTCCGGCGGGTGCGCCCGGCTACCGGGGCCGCCTGGCCCTCCCCGGGGATACCGCGTCCTGTACCGCGGCCGGCATGCTGGTCCGGAAGGACGTCTATGAAGAAGCCGGCGGGTTCGACACCGCGCTGGAAGCCCTCCGGGACGTGGATTTCTGCCTGCGGATCCGGGAACTCGGGTACGGCGCCGTGTTCGCGCCGGATGCGGTGATGACCCTTCCCGCGGGGGACGCCGGGCGCGTACTGCCGGACGGGGAAGCGGGCGCCCTCGGGCGGAGCCTTGAGAAACTCGTAAGAAGGTACCGGAAGCGCACGCTGGAGGATCCGTGGTATCCGCGGTCCTTCTCGGCGGAGCAGGGCGGGTACGTCCTTTCGCCGGTGCGGAAGCCGGTCCTCCCGTCCACGCTGAAGGACCGTCTGTACCTCGCGGTGGACAAGGCCGCGTTCACGGACGCGGGCATCGAGCTGACCGGCTGGGCCGTCAGCATTTCCCGGACGGTCCGGTACGCCGTCACGGACCGGGAGAAGCGTCCCGTGCCGTTCACGTTTGAAGCGGTGTCCAGGCCGAACGTGCTGGACTTTGCCCTGAAGGATACGGTCTGGGACCGGGATTACGGGTTCCGCATCCTGGTGCGGGATACCGCCGGGGGGCCCTATACCGTGACGGTATCGGACGGGCGGCAGGAAGAACATTTTACGTTTTCGCCGGATGAGAAGAAGCTGGTGTGGCGCTATGACGTGAAGAACCGCGTCCGGAACCTGGTGCGTTCCCCGGGGGCGGTGCTGTCGGCGGTGACGGAGGCGCCCGTTTCCTTCGTCCGCGAAGCGGCGGCGTATCTGAAGCCGGAGGCGGACCGGTACCGGGAATGGCTGAAGAAGCACCTCCCGGATGAGAAGACGCTGGAGGTCCAGCGGCGGACCACCTTTACGTACCGGCCGAAGATCAGCCTGGTCGTCCCGGCGTACCGCACGCCGGAGAAATTCCTGCTGGAGATGGTGGATTCGGTGACCCGCCAGACCTATGACAACTGGGAGCTCTGCATCGCGGACGGGAGCGCGCCGGACACGTCGGTCCGGGACGCCGTCCACCGGCTGCGGGAGAAGGACCCCAGGATCCGTTATACGTTCCTCCCGGGCAACCGGGGCATTTCGGGCAATACGAACGCGGCCCTCGCCATGGCCCGCGGGGACTGGATCGCCCTGATGGACCATGACGACATCCTGGCGCCGTCCGTCCTGTTTGAAATGGTGGCCCGGATGAACGAGGACCCGGAAACCGACTGCATCTACACCGATGAAGACAAGATCACCATGGACCTGTCCCGGTGCTTTTACCCGTCGCTGAAGCCGGAGTTCGACGTGGATTACCTGCGTTCGGGCAACTACATTTGCCATTTCTTCGCGGTGAAGAAGGAACTCGCGGACCGGGTGGGGCTGTTTGACCCGCAGTGCGACGGGGCACAGGACCTGGATTACGCGCTCCGGGCGACGGAGTGCGCGCGGAAGGTCGCCCACCTGCCGAGGGTCTTATACCACTGGCGGAGCCATCCGGACTCCACCGCGGCGGATTCCCGGAGCAAAATGTACTGTTACGAAGCCGGGAAGCGGGCCGTGAACAAGCACTGCGAACGGACCGGCCTGCCCGCGAAAGCCTTTATCAGCCCGAATTTCGGGCGCTACCACCTGTTTTTCGACCCGCCCGAAGAGGAACCGCTGATCTCTGTCGTGATCTGGGGGGACGGCGGGGAAGCGGCCGCGGAACGTACGAAGGCATCCATCCTCGCGGTGTCGGGCTACCGGCATTACGAATTCCTGTACGGGGAGACCGCGGCGGAAGCGGCATCCCGGGCAGCGGGGGCGTACCTGTACTTTATCCAGGCAGGCTCCGCCGTGCGGCCTTTTGAGCTGGAAAGCGTGGAAGGGGAGTACATTTCGGACGAGCTGGTCCGGCGCGCCGCCTTCCCGTACAATATGCTCGGCGCCCTCCGGGACCCGGCCTGCGGCTTCGCGGCCGGGAAGGTCGTGGACGCGGAGAACAGCGTCTGCTACGGCGGGATCCTGAAGAACCCCCTGCACGCGGCGGACTACGTCTTCTATGGCATGCAGAACGGGAACACCGGCTACAACGGCATGCTGGTGGACCGCCACCGGGTGATCGCGGGGAGCCTGATGAACCTGATGATGCGGCGGGCGGATTATGAACGGGCCGGCGGCCTGTCCCCGCGGTTCGCGTCCTGTTTCGGGGAAGTGGACCTGTGCTACCGGCTGGACGAAGCGGGGTATTACGGGGTCTTCGACCCCATGGTCACGACGGCGCTCCCGGCGGTCCGGCACCCCCATATGCCGCACCGGCGCTTTAAGAAGGAAGCGGCGCTGGCCGCGAAGATCCATGCCGCGTTCCTCGCGGAACCGGATCCCTGGAGCACGCCCCATATGGGCTGTTTCCTGAGGGAATACGTCCTGCGTTGAATAAAAGGGCAGCCGCCCTGCGGAGCCGTGCTCCGCAGGGCGGCTGCCCTTTTTATGAGACCGGGTTCGGTTCCGGTCAGGATTCTTCGGAAGGTTCTTCCGTCGCAGCCGCGGATTCATCCTCGCCGGGCCCGTCCGGGTTTTCCGGGTCCCCGGTTTCGTCGCCGGGATCATCCGGGTTGTCGGGATCATCCGGGTCATCCGGGTTGTCGGGGTCGTCCGGGTTGTCGGGATCATCCGGGTCGTCCGGATCATCCGTCTCGCCGGGGGGCTGCCAGCCGGGCGGGTTGTGGTCGTAGAGGGTCTCGCCGTCCACGGAAATCCTTGCGCCGCGGTCAGGCCACTCCACGTCTTCCGTCTTCTCCTTCAGCAGTTCATACATGCCTTCGTTGAATTCGGAAAGTTCCTCGTCCGTCCATTCGGTGGGGTTCTGCGAGAACGGCGTGCCGTCCAGGAAGAAGCCGTCCGTATCGATGAACCAGTCGTCGCCGGGGCCGTATTTCGTCGATTCGTCCTCTTCGTCCTCCCGCTCGATCCGGAGGGTCATCGTGGCGTACGCGTCCGGCGCGCAGTATACGGTGGCCGTATAGGGTTTGTAGACGTCCTGCGAAAGGAGCGTCCTGGTCTCGGTGTTGCCGTCGTCGACGTATTTCCAGAGCCTCGAAACGAGTGCGGGCTGAGCGCCTTCATTGTTCTTCAGGGTCATCTTCGCGTTGGCGGTCCAGCCGACGGGAAGGGTGTCGTCCGTCTCCAGGACCGGTTCGGGCACCGACGCTTCCAGGATCTCGGACTTGAACCAGACCTTGCGGTTCGCCGGATGGTCCTCATGGCCGATGATCCGGACCGTCAGGGAGTGCTCGTTCGTATCCACGAAAGCCTCGATGTAGATCAGGTCGGAACTGGAATTCACGAACCGGAAGTCCGATCCGCCCGCCGCGTACACCATGGCGTCCCGGGACGGGAACACGTAGGAGACGATCATGGAGTGGTTCCGCCGGTACTGGATGGCCATCTCCGCGTACAGCGCGGCGTTGTAAAGGGTGGTGGTGGTCTGGCAGATGCCGCCGCCCACCTGGTCCACGTGCTGCCCGTTGTCCAGGGTACCGGCGTCCGCGTACCCGTTCCGGTAGGACACTTCCCCGTACATCGCAAGCGCGGATACGACTTCGCCGGGGTAGAAGATGCTCCCGTTCATCTTGGAAGTGCTGGTGATCAGGTTCTGCTCCCGGTTCTTCAGGCTCGGGCTTTCATCGTCCTCTCCCGGCGGGGTGTAGTAGGTGGTGAATTCGCCGATCACCCGGAGGGCGGATACCCGTTCCGTGGTGAGGTTCGGATGCGTGATCTCCTCCTTCAGGTCAATGTAGTAGACCAGGGAGTTCGGGATCCTGTAGTTGTCCAGGTCCAGGATCAGCTTCGAGATGCCTTCCGTCACGCTGCAGGCGTAGCCGTTCGCGCCGGGCATGGTGAACACGCGCCCGTTGTTCACGGTGAAGGAAGCCTCCACCGGGGCTTTCGTCCAGCGGCTGACCCGGTCCTCGAAATAGGAGCGGATGCGGCTGACGTCCAGCTGCATCCCGTTCTCCACCTTGACCGGGTGGACCTGGTAGTCCTTCGCCTTCTTATACCGCGTGATGAGGTCGGCGTCCACCATCAGGCTGTCGCGCAGGGCGGCGGAGATGGCGGCGTCGTCGTAGGAAAGGCCGAGGTCCGCGGCCGACGCGCTGACGATGTTCCCCGAATTCAGTTCGGATTCCACACGGTATTCCGCGCGGAGCATGTTCTTCAGCGGGGTCACGATGGCCCGGTACGCTTCATCGTACGTCATGCCGGAAAGGTTCCGCCCCTGGTAGGTGACGTAGGAAACCACCGTACCCGGGTTCAGGTTCACCCAGGAAATGTTCGCCGCCTGGGACGAAGTCCCGTCCGCGGAGACGTCCCCGGGGATCCAGAGTGCCAGGAAGACCGCGGCCGCGAGCGCCGCGATCCCGAGAATGCATTTTTTCAGATGTCCGGTCATTCTTCGTCCTCCGTTACAAGTTCATCAAATTCCGCACTGTCCAGGTACTCGTCGAACGCTTCCGACGCGGCCTCGTATTCCGCGTCGTCTTCGATGTACCGGAGTTCCGGCTCGCCGTCCGGGTCCTCGCTGTAGCCGTAGAGATAGACGCAGCCTTCGTCGCAGTCCGGCCCGTCCATGGGCAGCAGCGCGATGTAGTCGCGTTCCCCGGCGGTGAAAACCGTGACGATCCGGCATTCCAGCTCGGTATTGTCCTCCAGCGTCAGTGTTACGGTGTCTTCTGTTTCGAGTGTTTCTTCTTCAAATTCCCTGCTCATGATTACCCCTCCTGTAAATCTTTCCGGCGGGACGGCGCGGCCTGAATCTGTGACCGCAGGGCAGCGCCCCCGCCTGACGGATCAATAACTTGCCGTACAGGAAAATGTGTCCGCCACAGCATCCTGTATCAACAGTGCATTATAACACACATCATGTATTATGTAAATAAGAATAAACGCAGATCGGAAGGTTTTTTCGCCCGCGGGACCTTAGACGTTGAAGCGGAAGAGGACCACGTCCCCGTCCTTCACCACATAGTCCTTGCCTTCCATGCGCACGAGGCCTTTCTCCTTCGCCGCCGTATAGGAGCCGCAGTCCAGGAGGTCCCGGTAGTTCACGACTTCCGCCTTGATGAAGCCGCGTTCGAAATCCGAGTGGATCTTCCCGGCGGCCTGGGGCGCTTTCGTGCCTTTCTTTATGGTCCACGCGCGGGTTTCCTTCTCGCCCGCGGTCAGGTAGCTGATGAGCCCGAGGACCGCGTAGCTCGCGGCGATCAGCCGGTCAAGCCCGGATTCCGAAAGCCCGAGGTCCGCGAGGAACAGGGCCTTTTCATCGTCCTCCAGTTCCGCGATCTCCTGTTCGAGCTTCGCGGAGATCACGAACACCCCGGAGCCGTCCGTCTCCGCGAAGGCCCGGACTTTCCGGACGTATTCGTTCGAGGCGCCGTCGTCCGCGAGGTCGTCCTCCGACACATTGGCGGCGAAGATCACCGGCTTCCCGGTGAGGAGCCCGAGCGAACGCACGAACGCGCCTTCTTCCTCATCCGCGGGCAGGTACTGCTTCGCGGGCTTCCCGTCCATCAGCAGGTCGTTCAGCCGGTTCAGCGTCTCCAGTTCCTTCTTCGCTTCCGGATCGTTCATGGCGGCCCGCTTCGTGCGGCCGATGCGCTTCTCCAGCACCTCCAGGTCCGAGAAAATGAGTTCCAGGTTGATGGTCTCGATGTCCCGGACAGGGTCCACGGACCCTTCCACATGGATGACGTTCGGGTCGTCGAAGCAGCGCACCACGTGGACGATGGCGTCCACTTCGCGGATGTTCGCCAGGAACTGGTTCCCCAGGCCTTCGCCTTTCGACGCGCCCTTGACGAGGCCGGCGATATCCACGAATTCCACGACCGCCGGGGTGATCTTCCGGGACTGGTAAAGGTCGCCCAGGAGCTTCAGCCGGAAGTCCGGCACCGGGACGATCCCCACGTTCGGGTCGATGGTGCAGAACGGGTAGTTCGCGACTTCCGCGCCCGCGCGGGTCAGGGAATTGAACAATGTGCTTTTGCCTACGTTCGGAAGGCCGACGATACCTAATTTCATACGCTGTCAAATCTCCTCAGAAAATAAAGGCAGATCTTTTTAAGGTGCCGGCGGGGCCCGGCGGACAGGATCCACGTCCGTGCGTTTTTCAAACCGGCCGCCCGTCCGGCCCCGCGGCACAACTGCCCAATTTAAAAAATAAGTATAGCACAGGACAGGCGAATGCACAAGGACTTTCCGGAACAGACCAGGAGAGATGAGATATGTTATCTGGTCTGATACAGGGCCTCTGCTCGGGCGGCATAATCAGACCAAAAGAGATGAGACATGTCGTCTGGTCTGATACAGGACTTCTGCTCAGATGGCATAATCAGACCAGGAGAGATGAGACATGTCGTCTGATCTGATACAGGGCCACTATTCATGCGGCATAATCAGACCAAAAGAGATGAGATATGTTATCTGGTCTGATACAGGGCCACTATTCAGGCGGCATAATCAGACCAAAAGAGATGAGATATGTTATCTGGTCTGATACAGGGCCTCTGCTCGGGCGGCATAATCAGACCAAAAGAGATGAGACAGGTCGTCTGATCTGATACAGGGCCTCTGTTCAGGCGACATAATCAGACCAAAAGAGACAGAGCAGGTTGTCCGGTCTGATACAGGGCCTCTGTACGGGAGACATAATCAGACCAGGAGAGACAGAATAGGCAGCCTGGTCTGAAACAGGACCTCTGTTCAGGTGTCATAATCAGACCAAAAGAGATGAGACGGTCTGTCCGGTCCAACAGGAGGACCCTGGAGGGGGGATCAGCCTTGCCTCTCCGGGCTGCCTTCGATTTCCCGCGGGGCAGGCATTTCATTCGAAACCTTATCTTGACAAACATCGGCGGGTGTAATACTTTATGAATTACAACATCCTCCTGTCCGCGGCGACTGAATCGGACTCTGAAAAAGTTCTCTCAGAGAGCTGGCGAAAGGCTTGGTCCTGAAACCGGGATACGGCATCCCTCCGTTCCATGCAGGTTTATGCAGGCAGGAAAAACGGCGAGAGAGAGGATAGAATATGGTCAGGAATCAAAATCCCGGGATTTACGTGACCGCAGCGCTGCTGCTGGTCCTGGTATGCGCTCTGGCGGGGTGCGCCGGTGGCGGCGTGAAGGCCATGGAGCAGCGTGTCCGCGAGATGCTGGAATGTGACAGGACCGGGGATGTTGAAGGCTCTTTTGCGCTTTTATATCCCGGGGTTACGGACGAGGAGACACACCGGGATACGTTTCAGCAGATCCAGGCGTATTTCCCCATTACCGAAGCGTATACCCTGAGCACGGAACAGTACTATGTAACGAGGCAGTTCGGCGCGCGGTCCCGCACCATTGAAACCGCGCGGTACCGGGTGGAATTCGACGGGCAGGTGTTTTACATTCTTGCCGAGTATGTCAGCGAAAAAAACAGCAGCGGTTTTACGTCATTCCGCATCGTCAGCGAAGCGGATATGAACGGGACGGTGTGAGGGCGCCCCGGTTCAGCGTACGAAGGCCGGACGCGGCATGGATAACGGCGGCGGGAGGCATCGTTCTGACCGGCCCCCCCGCGTGCCGGGAGGCCTTCAGACGATCGAGAGCTGCTTCGCCGTGCGCCTGACCGGCCCCCCCGCGTGCCGGGAGGCCTTCAGACGATCGAGAGCTGCTTCGCCGTGCGCCTGACCGGCCCC
>JAGDAW010000110.1 GCA_017959345.1 Lachnospiraceae bacterium
CCGATTTCATCGAACAGGGCTTCATTGACCGTGTCCGCCGCGATGGAAGGCAGGATGTGGTGCGCTTTCAGGAGGGGGCCGGGGTCCCCGCCCTTCACAAGTGTGCAGAGCACCCGGATCAGGACGTCATCGAGGGGGAGTTCCCGCCGGCCTTCCGATGCTTCCGCCTTTTGCTGCAGCTCGGCGCCCTCCGGGTCACGGTCGTCGTGTTCCGCGGTTTCGGGAAGCCCGGAGCCCTCCGGGTCACGTTACGCGTGTTCCGCGCCTTCGGGAAGCCCCGTGCCTTCCGGCTCCCGGTCGTCGTGTTCCGCGCCTTCGGGAAGCCCCGCGCCTTCCGGCTCCCGGTACGCCTCCGGCATAGCCGCTTCCCACGCGTCCGTCTCTTCCTCCGTCAGCAGGCTGTCCCGGGTGGCCACGGCATCCGCGCGGATCCGGTCCAGCCCGGACAGGTCGATCCGGACCTCCGGCCGCGCGGCCGCTTCCAGGGCCTTCTGCTCTTCCATGATCACCGTGTCGACGTACGGGGTGACCCACTCATCTTCCGGCCGGTGCTTCAGGTACCGCCCCCGCTTCAGGTATTGCCGGAGGCGGGCGTCCGTCTCATGGATCAGCCCCTGGAACAGCGGGCGGTTGAAATGCAGCCGGTCGTACGCGCTCACCTGCCAGCCCCCGTTCCTGCGGCGGTAGACCCGGCACGCGTCCATCTCATAGGTCACGTCTTCCTTTCCCGGATCTTCCCGGTAGATCGCGTTGACCAGCGGATACCAGGCGCGTACGGCGCGCGACCCGAAACATTGGACAAATATGGATCTTGAACGCGTACGGTCCCCGGACGCCGCCCGCCAGACCGCGCTGAACAGGCGCATCCCCCGCGCGGGGTCCCCCGTGAGGACCGGCGACGCGGCGGTTTTCGGCCCGCCGAACAGGCAGAGCGCCGAAAAGACCTCCTCGTCGGTATGGCTGTCCGGGTCTTTCAGGATTTCCAGCGCGGCGTCCCGCTCCCGGAGCTCCGGGTCCAGGAATTCGACCGCGCGTTCCGGGGGGAGCCCCTTCACGACGGAGAACTCCATCATCCAGCGGCGGAGGTTCGTCCGCATGCGGCCGTCCCCGAATCCGGCGTCCAGGAACCCGGTTTCGAACGCCCGGAGCTTCTCCAGGGTGTCCTCCGGGGAATCCGCGCCGATCCCGTTCAGCAGTTCGTAAATGTATATGTAGGCGGCGGCGGAAGCCACCGGCCCGTATTCGCCCTTCCGCACATGCGTCCGCCAGGTGAAATACCCGCGGAGCTGGTGCAGGGTCAGGTCCTGGTAGGTGGGGAAATAGCAGGTAAAGTCCCCTTTCCAGGGCACATTGTCCTCGTAGTCCGCCATGAAGGCGGCCTGGCGGCAGAAATTTGCGGACCGCAGATCCGCGTTCTCGATCCCGTACTGGTAGAGGCGGCGCATCTCCCGGAGCTTTTCCGGAACCGGGACGGGCGCGCTGCCGGCCATGCGGGCGGACCCGCCATCCCGGGGATACGTACCGCCGGCCGGGCCGGCCGGGAGGATCCCCTCATGGTCCGGGACGCGGACGGGGCGTTCGGGAATCCAGGAGCCCCGGAAAACCGCGGTCCCGTCCTTCTCCCCGGGATACAGGGGGATCTGCATCTCCGGCGCGTGCACCGGCCCGGCCGGGCCGGCGGACGGTTTCGGCGGGTCCTGCGTTTCCGGCGTTTTCGTACCCCGGGACAGGCCGGCGGCCGGCTCCGCAGGGATTCGTGATTCCTGTGTATTCATGCCCCGGACCGGGCCATCGGACTGTTTTGTACGGATTCGTGGATCCTGTGTATCCGTACCCCGGACCGCTCCGGCGGACGGCCTCGGCGGGATCAGCGTCTCCCCGTACATCTGCCCCCTCGGGACGGTGCCCCCGTCCCCCGGCGGGATGACCAGGTTGAACCTGCGCGCCCGGACGGCCGCGTACGCCCGGTCGAAAAGCCGGCATACGGCCTCTTCTTCGGTCTGGTCGTCGAACACGATCCCCACCCAGTCCGGACCGCGCATGCGGACCGGCGGCACCAGGTAAGGCGCCGGCCGGTCATCCAGGGCTTCACGGCCGCATTTCAGGTCGCAGCGTTCGATCTCCGTCCCGGTATCGGTATCCCACTGGCGCATCAGGAGCGCGACCCATTTGCCGCTGTCCGGGTCCGCGATCACGGAAAAGCCGGGGAAATCCGCCCATTTGTGCGCTTCTTCCAGATGATATTGTGCCTCGGCGTAAGCCGCCAGATCCGAGAGCCTCACGGAACCCCCTCCTTTCCCGTCCGTTCAAAAGACCGGCTGGTCCAGATGAGGCAGCCGGTTCTCATACTTTGTATATTTATTATACCATGTCTGCGGTAAGAATCAAGTCCTTTCCGGCCGCGGGCGCGGCAGAAAAACAGCGGACAGGACGTCCCGTCCGCTGCCACCCACGTTCACAGCAATCCGGCTTTCAGGGCCTCGATCACTTCGCGGTCCGCCGGGAGCCACCGGACGCTGTCCAGTTCGTCCCGCCCGAGCCACTTCGCGTCCTCGTGCTCCTTCAGGACCAGGCTGCCCTTCACCACTTCCGCGAAAAAACAGTCCATATCGAGGTGGAACGCGGGGTAATCATACGCCACCGACAGGACCTTTTCCCCCACCTCGATCTCCGTATCCAGTTCCTCCCGGATCTCCCTGCGCAGGGCTTCCCGGGACGTCTCCCCAACTTCGACCTTCCCGCCGGGAAACTCCCAGTAATCCTTCCAGTCCCCGTACCCGCGCTGGGTCGCGAAGATCCGGTCCCCTTCGCGGATCACGGCCGCCGCCACATGTATCGTTTTCATCGTCCAGCTCCGCCTCTTTCGCGCATCCGCCGCACACGTTCACCGTTCAGCCCGTCAGGGTCTCCGGGTTCAGCCAGTACGTGATGTCCTCCGGGGACGCGATCACCGCGTTCCCGATCTTCTTCGCCGCAAGGCGCGTAAAATGTTCCCGCTCGTCCCAGGTTTCAAAGACCGCGGCCCGCTCCAGGGGCTGCACGTCCATCCGCGGCCACATTTTCTTCGCCGTCTCCGCGAATACGAACAGCGCGCCGTCGTAAAGCTTCGCCGTCTCCCCGTCCAGGGCGGGCGGCTCCGCCTCACGCCGCCGGAACACGCGGACCAGGCGGTCCCTAAGCTCGGTTTTCTTCCGGATGGTGATCCCGATGAGCACCCCTTCCGGCTCCGGGAGCCTGAATGTGTGCGCCGGGACGCCGAAATCCGGGGATTCCAGCACGGCGTCCGCGCCGGTCAGGAAGAAGGCCGTGGGCATCTTCCGGTCCCCGCCGGCCGCGTCCAGGATCTCCGGGCACGCTTCGATCCCGCGCCCGACCACGTCCGGTTCTTCGGTAAAACAGACTTTCCCGGACATGCGGAACACGGTGCGCGTCTCCCGGTCATACGCGCAGAGCTGGACATACGGCGCCGCGGAAAGCTCCGCGTACATCCGGCCGCTCTTCAGCGTCAGGAAATAAAACGCGCCGTCCTGTTCGTACGCGAAATGGACGGGGCGGACATTGGGGCGCCCGTCAAGGCCCGTGGTGGCCGCGTACAGGGGGCTAAAACGCCGCAGGACCTGCCGGACCGTCTCCGTATCGCTGCCGGGCTCAAAAGCCGCCAAAAAGGGCAAATATGAGGACATACGCGGTATTCCTTTCCCGGGTCACGCCCCGGCAGGCGCTGCGGCCTTCGGGAGCGCCCCGTTTACGGGGAAACGCAGCGTCACCGTCGTGCCGCTGCCCGGTTCGCTCGAAAGCTCCACGGCTGCCCCGTGGAACTGCGCCCCGTGCTTGACGATCGAGAGCCCCAGGCCGGTGCCGCCGATCTCCTTGGAGTGGCTCTTATCCACCCGGTAGAAACGCTCGAACACGCGCTTCTGGTGCTCGTACGGGATGCCGATGCCGGTATCCGCCACCGAAAGCCGGACCTCATCCTCCCCGCCCGACACGTCGACCGTGACGCTGCCGCCGGGGCGGTTGTATTTGACCGCGTTGTCGCAGAGGTTATAGACCATTTCGTTCAGGAGCCGGTATACGCCGGAAACCGTCGCCGGGGCGCCCGTCAGGCGCAGGGTCACGTCCTGCTTCTCCGCCGCGGGTTTCAGGCTGTCCAGCACCTCGCCGGACAGTTCATACAGGTCCACCTGTTCCCGCTCGGGCCCGATCGCCTCTTCGTCCAGGCGGGAGAGCTTGATGATGTCGTCGATCAGGGTCATCAGCCGCTGGGATTCCTTGTAAATGTCCCTGGAAAACTCCTGGACCTTGCTGCCTTCCACGACGCCCTCGGCCATCAGCTCCGCAAAGCCGGAGATGGACGTCAGGGGCGTCTTGAGCTCGTGGGACACATTGGCCGAGAATTCACGGCGCAGGGTCTCCCGCTGGGCCACTTCCTCCTGGATGGTCAGCTTCTGCTCCTGGATCTTCCCGATCAGCGGCGCGAGTTCGGGGTAGGTGTTCGAGTATGGGCTGTCCAGGTCCAGGTCATTGATGGGCTTGACGATCTGCTTCGCCGCGCGGAAAGAGAGCACGCCGGAGATCAGGATCACCAGCACCAGCATCCACAGCACCGGGCTCACCGCAAGCAGCGCGTCCTGCACCGCCCGCTGGGAGCGGCCCAGGCGGAGGATCGTCCCGTCCTCACATTTCCTGGCGTAATACAGGACGGATTCGCCGCCTTCCCCGTCCTTCCGGACGCTCTGCCCCTCGCCGTCCGTCATTGCGGCCCGGATCTCCGCGAAACCGCCCTGGTTGGCGGCGGGCTGCGCGGAACCGCTGTCGTAGAGCACATTTCCTTCTGCGTCCGTCCAGGTGATCCGGCCGGTGTTCTCCAGCGTCTCCAGATACGCCGCGCCGTTCATCATGACGCCCTGCTCCGCGTACACCGCTTCCTGACGGAGGGCCACCGCCGTCTCGTCCTGGATCTGCGTGTAGCGCATACCGAAAAACAGGACCCCGCAGAGCAGCAGCACGGACAGTCCCACCAGGAATGTATTCCTGAAAATCGTCCTGATCATAATCAGTCCCCCTGATCCTTCATCTGTCCGGCCGCCGCGCCTGCCTGGGCGGCCGGCTCCTCCACAAAACGGTATCCCACGCCGCGGACGGTCTGGATATAGCCGCCCGCCGCGCCGAGTTTCGCCCGCAGGGTGCGGATATGGACGTCCAGCGTCCGGTTCTCACGCTCCGCGCCGAGTCCCCAGATCCGGTCCAGCAGGACTTCGCGGGTCATCACCATGCCCCGGTTCTCCAGGAGCATCCGGAGCAGCAGGAATTCTTTATACGTCAATGTGACGGGGGCGTCGTCCACCCGCACCTCGTGCCGTTCCGGACGCACATGGAGGCAGCCGAAACGGTATTCGGAAACCCCGGACCTGTACTCCGCGCGGCGGAGCAGGGCGCGCACCCGGGCCGTCAGCTCCATCATGCCGAACGGCTTGGAAATGTAGTCGTCGGCGCCCGCGTCCAGCCCTTCCACCCGGTCGTACTCGGTATCCCGCGCGGTCAGCATGATGACGGGCAGCGCGGACGTCTCCGGCCGGGCCCTGAGCTTCCTGAGGATCGAAATGCCGTCTTCTTCCGGAAGCATGATATCGAGGAGCACCAGTTCCGGGACACGCTGCTCCAGCGCTTCCCAGAACTGCGAGGGGAATTCGAAGCCCATCGACTCGTATCCCTGGCTCTTCAGTGCGTAGACCACCAGTTTCCGTATGCTGTTGTCGTCTTCGAGCAGGTAAATCATACCGTTTCTTCCTCATCTCTACAGAAACATTGCCCCTGTCCCCCAGTGTTATTTTAGCACACCGGGCCTGCCGTGAACAGCTTTTTTAACAGATTTAACATGGATTTAACGCAAGTCGGGCGGTGAATTTAACATGGGACGGCTATAATCGCCCCGTACACGAATGAAACGCGGATCCGTAGCCGGCACGAAAAGGCACACATTTTTACAGGGGATCCGCCGCATCCGCATCAAACAGATTAGGAAGTGAGCAAATGGGTATTTCAGAAATCATCAGTCTATTGTCCGGTGTCGCCCTGTTCCTGTTCGGCATGACCCTGATGGGGGACGGCCTGAAACGGGTATCCGGGAACCGCCTGGAACCGATCCTGTACCGCCTGTCCGGCACCCCGATCAAGGGCATCCTCCTCGGCACCGGCGTCACCGCGGTCATCCAGTCCTCCTCCGCCACGTCCGTCATGGTCGTCGGTTTCGTCAACTCCGGGATGATGAAAGTGCGCCAGGCCATCTCCGTGATCCTCGGGGCCATCCTGGGCACCAGCATCACCGGGTGGGTGATCAGCTTAAGCTACATCGACGGGACGTCCGGCGTGACCAGCCTCCTGTCCACCGCCACGCTGACCGGCGTCATCGCCGTGATCGGCATCATCCTCCGGATGTTCAGCAAGAACCAGACCCATCACCACGTGGGCGACATCCTGATGGGCTTCGCGGTCCTGATGTTCGGCATGAGCACCATGAGCGGCGCGGTCAGCGGCCTCGGCGAGCAGCCCTGGTTTACCGGCCTCCTCACCACCATGACGCACCCGATCCTCGGCATCCTCGCCGGCCTCGTCTTCTCCGCGGTCCTGCAGTCCGCGTCCGCGGCCGTCGGTATCGTGCAGGCGCTCTCCATGACCGGCGCCATGACCCTCGGCGCCGCCCTCCCCCTCCTGATGGGTATCACGATCGGTGCCTCGGTGCCGGTGCTCCTCTCCGCGCTCGGCGCGAATACGGACGGCAAACGCACCGCGGTCAGCTACCTTGTGGCGTCCTTCATGGGCGTCATGGTGTGCGCGTCCCTGTTCTACATCGCGGACGCCATTTTCCGGTTCCCGTTCCTCTCCACCGTGATGAACCCGTTCTCGCTGGCGTTCGTCAATACGGTCCTGCGTCTCGCGATCCTGTGCCTGCTCGCGCCCTTCACCGACGTGCTTGAAGCGGTGGCGAAGCTGATCGTTCCCGAGAAGGCCGAAGAAGCGGATCCCACCTTACGGCTGGAAGAGCGCTTCCTCGCGCACCCCGCCCTTGCGATCGAGCAGAGCCGCATGGCCATCTGCGACATGGCGGAGAAGACCGAAGAAGCCATGACGACGGCGTTCAGGCTGCTGACGAACTATACCGAGGCGGATTTCGAGCACGTCCATGAACTGGAAAATATCGGGGACCATTACGAAGACGCCCTCGGGTCCTACCTGGTGCGGCTCGCCGGCCAGGAGCTGACGGAAGTGCAGGGCCGGGAGGCCACCATTTTCCTGCATACGCTGTCGGATTTCGAACGCATTTCCGACCACGCGCTGAACATCGCGGGCAATGCGAAGGAGATCCACGACAAACAGCTGGAGCTCTCGAAGGAAGCCATCCGCGAGCTCACCGTCATGGAAAGCGCCGTGAATGAGACCATCCGGCTGGCCGTCCGGGCGTTCGTCTCGGAGGACGTGGCCCTCGCGGGCCAGGTCGAGCCGCTGGAAGAAGTGGTGGATGACCTGTGCGACGAGCTGAAGATGCGCCATGTGGACCGCCTGCAGAAAGGCCTTTGCACGATCTCCCACGGGTTCGTCTTCAACGACCTGCTGACGAACTTCGAGCGGGTGTCCGACCACTGCTCCAACATCGCCGTGGCCATGATCGAGCTGGATTCCGGCACCTTCGACACCCACGAATACCTCGGGAACGTCAAGAAGAAACGCTCCCCGAATTTCGAGCATTACTATCAGACCTTCAAGCAGAAATACGCGATCGACTGATCCCGGATCTCGGAATCAGTCCGAAAAAGGGACAGGTCCCTGCGCGCCGCCCGGCGCACAGGGACCTGTCCCTTTTGAATCTCCCCGGCTCAGCGGGAAGGTTTCCGTTATCCGCATGCGGATCCGTCCGCGGCCGCTCAGCCCGCTCAGATCTCCGGCAGCAGGATGTCGGACGGCGTCTCTTCAGTAATCGTGAGGTTCTCTTCCAGGAACGCACTGAACCGGCTGGACAGCACGAAGTTCGCGAGATACCCCCGGCCGAACCAGGCCACATACTCCGCGTACTCCGCGTCCGGCCCGATCAGGTAGCGGATCTCGCCGTCCGAGACGGTCCAATTCTCGGATTCCGCAATGGCCTGCACCAGCATCAGGTAATTCGCCTGATCCTGAATCATGCTGTCCGCATGTTCCTCGGTGAACAGCCCCAGGGTTACGAGGTAATCCAGACTCAGGCCGTACTGGCTCTCGTACATGTTGTTCAGGTAGTTCTTCGCGCACGCGGTCACATTGGCGGGCATCTCTTCCAGTTCCAGCATGTCCACCAGGATTTCCACGATCCGGTCATTCGCGGAAGATCTCTCATACATGATGTCCCGGATATACTGCCGGACGCTCTCCGCGGTCTTGAACTCGGTCGTGGTATCCCCTTCCACCCGGAAATACGATTCCACGGCTTCTTCATTTTCGAGCACGTATTCATCCGTGAACGCCTCCGGCACCGCCAGCACTTCCATGATCGTGGTGGTGAACACCGCGTCTTTCCCGGAATAGTCCGTATTGTTGGGGTAAGGATCCGGGAACGTCACTTCCACGTCGAAGGTCTCCCCGGCCTTATGCCCGATGATCTGGGTCAGGAAATCGTCGATGTACGCGGCGGAACCGGCTTCCACCACGGTGCCCGCGGCGCCCGTAGAACCGCCGCTGAACGCCTCCCCGTCGATCCGGCCCACATAGGAGATGCGCACCTGGTCCCCGGCCTCGATGACCTTATCCACGGGGACCATGCCGTATTCGCTCTGCATGAAGGTGTCCAGGTACTCCTGCACCTGCGCGTCGCTGATATACAGGTCCGCCTTCGCGATCACAAGCTTCCGGATGTCCGGCACGGTCACATAGTCCAGCGCTTTCACGCCTTCCACGAACCCGCCGTCCGTAAACAGGTAGCTGTAGTCCAGGTCCGCCTTCGGGTAGTCCGGCACCTCTTCATGCGTCCTGCGGTCCGACACCTCGATTTCCCGCTCCGTATAGGAAAATGTGCCGGAGAACGCGGTATCATCCACCCCGTGTGTCACGAACCCGTCCATGCTGAGGACAATGTTGCTGCGGCCGACCGCGTACAGGACCTGGGTGATGATCTCCTCCGCCCGGGCCGAAGTGATGGTCCAGCTGATGTTCTCCTCCTCGAGCCACAGGAGCTGCCCTTCGTATTCCCGGCTCCCGATCTTCAGCAGGGCGTCCGCGGTGACGTCGAATTCGTATTCCATCCCGACCAGTTCCGCCCATTCCTCATCCTCCGCAATGTCGTCTTCGGTAAGGCCCGCGAGCCCGAACACGGCCTCAAGCGGCACCGAGATCTCCACGGCTTCATCATAAAGGGTGACGGACGCGGTGAATCGCTCCGGCTCTTCTTCATCGATCCGGGCTTCCTTCGTTTCGTTCAGGGTGAAAACGCTGAGATTCTGCTTCGCCACTTCCACCGTATACCCGCTGACGGACGGATAGAAGCCCTCGGAGACCGGGGCGCCGGAGAGGACCCAGCAGCGGACGGATACGACGCCGTCCTCTTCCTCCAGTTCGATGGGATACTGCCCGGCCAGCCCCTCTTCCCCCCGGTAAACCGCGGTAAAGCCCTTCCCTTCATACTGGTACAGGGGCTGGATCACCTGGTCGAACCCGGGGATGATCACTTTGGTGATCTCACCGTTCTCTCCCTGCTCCAGTTTGGCGGCTTCCGCCCGGATGGTAAATGCGCCCGCTTTCTCCCCGGTTCCTTTCCCGGGTGCCGCGCACCCGGCGGACAGCAGCAGGACGAGCGCCATCATAATGGCCATCACTTTCTTCATCAGATTATCCTCCTCATTCATCGGCCGGGTCCCGGGGCCCGCTTCACGCAGGCAGGCAGCCACAGCCTTAACTATATAATACAATAGCAAATATTATCCGGATGTCAAGAACAATCGCGGCCCTGTGCCCGTCTTCCGCGCCGTCCGGCGCTCATTTCCCGCGGCCCGGCCCGGTTTCCGGGCAGGAACCGGCGATTCCTCTACCGCGGCTCTGCTTCCCGGAACCCGGATAGGAACCGGCGATCCCTCCACCGCTGCCCTGCTTCTCGGAAACCGGATAGGACCCGGCGATTCCTCCACCGCAGCTCCGCGTCCCGGAACCCGGACAGGGTCCGGCGATCCCTCCATCACGGCTCCGGTTCCCGGGACCCGGACAGGAACCGGCGATCCCTCCACCGCGGCCCTGGTCCCCGGGATCTGCAAAAAAACACCGGCACAGCGTCCGTTTCACGGGCTGTACCGGTGTCTTCTGATTCAGGGCGCCCTGTTTCCGGGTACCCAGGCGGTCCGGTCAGGCCGGCCCGCACATTTCCTTATTCTTCTTTGATCCGGGCTTCTTCTTCTTTCTTCTTCTCCTTCGCGAACTCGACGATCTTCCAGACCAGG
>JAGDAW010000111.1 GCA_017959345.1 Lachnospiraceae bacterium
AGAGATGACCTGCCGGCAGTGCGAACAGAAAATCAGCGCTTTTATCTAAGACAGGCTGGACGTGAAGACCACCCGTGAGATGCTGAACCATATCAAAGGCTGCCCCGAGTGCTATGAATAGCTCGAGGTCCAGCTGATGGTGGGCTGCGCCCAGAAAGCGTTCTCCGAAGACCACGAGGAACAGTACGACCTCCGGAACCTCGCGCCGGACCTCCTGCAGGCGCGGCGCGAACGCGTGATCCAGAGCCTGGTCCTGAAGTACTACGGGATGGTCCTGGGCGCCCTGATCCTGCTGATCCTGGCGCTCCTGCTCATCAAATTCTAAGCGATAGACGGAAAGGGGTTTTCATGCAGGAACCTTATCTTTTGCTGATCGACGGATCCAGCCTGCTTTCCACCCAGTATTACGGGAACCTGCCGCGGGAGATCCTCTTCGCGAAGACGGCGGAAGAGAAAGCGCGGTATTACCATAAGATCATGATGACGTCGGAGGGCGTGTACACGAACGCGGTCTTCGGTTTCCTGAGGACGCTCTTCTCGATCCTGAAGAACCAGCGCCCGGCCTATCTCGCGTTTGCCTGGGACCTGACCCGGGACACGTTCCGCCGCGCGCTCTATCCGGAGTACAAGGGGAACCGTTCGGAGACGCCGGAGCCCCTGAAACAGCAGTTCGCCGTGATGCAGGACGCCCTGCGGGACATGGGGATCCCCCAGTTCATGTCGGAAACATTTGAAGCGGACGATTACTGCGGGACGCTCGCGTCGCGCTTCGAAGGGGAGGTCCCGGTCCGCATCCTGACGAAGGACCAGGATTACCTGCAGCTCGTGACGGACCGCACCCACATCTGGATGATGCACGCGACCGCGGAGAAGACCGCGGAACTCTATAAAAAATACCGGATCCAGCACCCGGACGACGTCCCGGAGCGCGTCTTCGAGCTGACGCCGGCGCTGGTGGAGGCGGAGTACGGGGTGAAACCGTCTTCCGTCGCCGCATTGAAGGGGCTCCAGGGGGACGCCTCGGACAATATCAAGGGCGTGCCCGGGATCGGGCACGACACCGCCGTGAAGCTGATCGCGTCCTACGGCAGTGTGGAAGCGCTGTACCGGGACATCGACGGGAAAAGCGCGGCGGAACTGGACGCGCTGAAGAAACGCTGGAAGGAGACGCTCGGGATCAGCCGTTCGCCGGTCTCCTACCTGATGAAGACCGGGGAAGACGGGCGGACCGCGCGGGAATCCGCGTTCCTTTCGGAACGGCTCGCGACGATTAAGACCGACATTGACCTGGGAGACCTGTCGCTTCAGGACCTGGCGGTGAAGACGGAACGGAAGGCCGTGCAGGGCGTGCTGGACCGGCTGGAGATCCGCGCCCTGAAGGCGGATTTCCCGGAGGAGGAAGAGGCGGAAGCGGCGCTCGCGGGCGCCGTCCGGACCGTATCGGAACTCCGGGAGATGGAGGAAACGCTGCAGGTCCTCGTAAAATTCCGGGAATTCGGCGTTTCCCGCACACCGGACGGGACGCTTTACGTCGCCTGCCCGGACCTCACCGTATACCGGATCCCGCTGTCCTTCTTCATCACGCCGGACGCGATGGGCCGGCTGCTTTCGATGCTTGCGCGTTCCGGCGCGAAGATCAGCGTTTTCGGCGGGAAGGACATTGTCCGGCTCGGCGGGGATGCGTACCCGGACGTGTCCGTCATGGCCTACCTCCTGGACCCGCTGAGGAACGATTACGGCATCCGCCACATCGCGGAGACCTATACGGATCTTCCCGCGAAGAAGGAGGGGCAGGACGGCGTCTATGAGGCGGTCACAGCCCTGAAGGCCCGCCCGGCACTGGAAGGAAAGCTCCGGGAAGCGGGCATGTGGACGCTGTTCACGGACGTGGAAGTGCCGACCATGGGCGCGCTGGCGCGCCTCGAAGACATCGGCATCCGCGCGGACCGTGACGCGCTGCTCCTTTACGGGAAGGAAGTGAAGGCGGAAGAGGACCGGCTGCGGGCGGAGATCATGGCGCTTGCGGGGGAAGACTTCAACCCGAATTCCCCGAAGCAGCTTTCGGAGGTCCTCTTTGTGAAGCTCGGGATCCCGTATCCCGGGAAAGCGAAGGGCGGCTATTCGACCGCCGCGGACATCCTCGAAAAACTTGCCCCCGACCATGAAATCGTGCGGAAGGTGCTTTCCTACCGGACGTACGCGAAGCTCCGGACCACCTACGCGGAAGGCCTCCTGTCCTGCATCCGTGAAGACGGGCGGATCCACTGCCGGTTCCACCAGACGGTCACCGCGACCGGGCGGATCTCTTCCTCGGACCCGAACCTGCAGAACATCCCGGCCAGGGAGGAGATCGGGCGGAAGATCCGGAAGGTGTTCGTCCCGGCGGACGGCTGCGTCTTCGTGGACGCGGATTACTCCCAGATCGAGCTCCGGGTGCTGGCGCATCTCGCGGGGGACCAGACATTGATCGACGCGTTCCGGAACCGCGCGGACATCCACACGCTGACCGCCTCCCAGGTGTTCAATGTGCCTGTCGGGGAAGTCACGCCCGAACTCCGGAGGGCCGCGAAGGCCGTCAATTTCGGCATTGTCTACGGCATCTCCGCGTTCTCGCTCGCCGAGGACCTTTCGGTGTCCCGGAAGGAAGCGGAGGCCTATATCGCGAAATATTTCGAGACCTATCCCGGGATCCGCCGGTATCTGCAGGATACCGTGGACCGGGCGAAGGAACAGGGGTTTGTCCGGACGATGTTCGGGCGGGTCCGGCCGATCCCGGAGCTCCGTTCCCCTGTATTCAGCCAGCGTTCGTTCGGGGAACGCGCCGCCATGAACTCGCCCATCCAGGGGACCGCGGCGGACATCATGAAGATCGCGGTGATCCGGGTGGAGAAGGCGCTGAAGGACGCGGGGCTGTCTTCCAGGATCGTGCTCCAGATCCACGACGAGATTGTCGTGGAGGCGCCCGTTTCCGAAGCGGACGCGGCGAAGGAAATCCTCGAGCGGGAGATGCGGGGCGCCGCGGCGCTTTCGGTCTCGCTCGATGTGGACGCGAAGACCGGGGAGAGCCTGTATGAAACAAAATGATGCGAAAAAGACGGTCATCGGGATCACGGGCGGCATCGGGTCCGGGAAATCCGCCGTCCTTGCATACATCGAAAAACAGTGCGTCTGCCGGGTGATTTCCGCCGACCAGGTCGGCAGGGAGCTCATGAAGCCCGGGAAGGCGGTATACCGGGCGCTGGTCCGCCGTTTCGGGGACAGGATCCTGCGTCCGGACGGCACCGTCGATACCGCCGTCCTGACCGCGGAAGCCTTCAGGGACCCGGACGGCATGGACGTGCTGAACGCGATCGAACACCCGATCATCCGGAAGGAGGTCCTGAAGCGGATCCGCCGCACCGTGAAGCCGCTGGTCTTCGTGGAAGCGGCGCTCCTGGAGGAGGGCGGCCTGGTCCCGGTGTGCGACGAAGTCTGGGTCGTCACCGCCGGCGAGGAGACGCGCGTCGGGCGGCTCATGGCGTCCAGGGGCTACACGGAAGAGAAGGCGCGCGCCTTTATCAACCGGCAGCTCACGGAAGCGCAGTTCCTGGCCCTCGCGGACCGGGTGATCCGGAACGACGGCGCGTTCCGGGAGACGGAGAAGGAGGCCGACGCCTGCCTCAGGGCCATCGGCGCGGTAATGAAACATGCGGTTTAAGGCACTGGCGAGCGGCAGCAACGGGAACTGCGTCTACTGCGGCTCGGGGAATACCCATATCCTCGTGGACTGCGGCATCTCCGCGAAAAGGGTGACGGAGGGGCTGAAGGAACTGGGCGTCCGCCCGGAGAAGCTGACGGCCATCCTGGTCACCCACGAGCACACGGACCATATCTGCGGGCTCCCGGTCTTTCTGAAACATTTCCCGGTGCCCGTCTTCGGCACCGCGGAGACCCTGTACCGGATCCTTGGGACAGAGCGGCAGGGCGCCATCGTGCCCGGGCTCCTGAAGCCCATCGAACCCGGGAAACCGTTCGCGGTCGGGGATTTCATGGTCTCCGCGTGCCCGGTCAGCCATGACGCGGCGCGCCCGGTCGCCTACAGGATGGCGTCCCCCGGCGGGACCGCGGCGGTGATGACGGACCTCGGGACGTATACGGCGCAGACGGAGGCGTTCCTCCGCGGCGTCAATGCGCTCCTCCTGGAATCGAACCACGACATAAGGATGCTGGAGACGGGAAGGTATCCCTACGTGCTGAAAAGGCGGATTTTAAGCGACTTCGGCCATCTTTCGAACGGGAAGTCGTCGGAGCTTCTGGAACGCGTGATCGGGCCGGATCTGCGCTTTGTGCTGCTTGGGCATATCTCTGAGGAGAACAATTACCCGGACCTCGCGCTGCTGGAAGCCACGAACATGCTGGAGACGGTGGCGCCGGAGCGGATCGCGCCGGGCTTCCGGATCGAGTGCGCCGACCGGCACGCGCCTTCGTCGCTGTTTGAAATGTAAAAGATAAAAAAACACGCGGGCCCGGCTTCCATGCCGGGCCCGCGATTTCTGATATGGGGAAGGATCCTGCCTTTACTGCTTGATGATCCCGTGTTTGTATTCGTCCATCAGCGTGGTGCCGAACTTCTGGTACACCACGTTCCGGAAGATGTCCGCGGCGTCGATGTCCGTCTGCAGGAGCCGCATGGCCTTGTCGGACAGCAGCTTCTTCGCGCCGGACATTTTCCCGATCATGGGGAGGGCCGTGGAGCGGTTGATCTTCGTCAGGAGCGGGGACGCCGCTTCCCGGAAGCCGAGGATCCGCGCGTACATGCAGTAATCCTCATCCCGGTAGGCCTCGAGGTCCTCCTCGCGGATGTTCAGGATGACGTGGAGCAGCGCGCGGTTGATGCGCGTCCTTGTATAGGCTTTCGACTTCAGCGCCGCCGCCCATTCCTTGAAGGTGTAGGCGTCCGGGAGGATATTGTTCACGCGGTCCGCGAGGTCGGAGGAGAAATCCAGGAAATCCGTCAGATGGTCCCGGTGCATCAGCAGGCGGTCCTGCAGGATCATCGAGAAATCATCCGCGCGGACGGGGGTGGAGATCCCGAG
>JAGDAW010000112.1 GCA_017959345.1 Lachnospiraceae bacterium
CACCGCAAGGGAGCAGGAACAGGAATCCGGCCCCGCGGGCGCGAGGAATGCCTGTCCCTTCCGCGTGCGGCTGCGGCGATTTGAACTTCGGCCCCGCGGACGCGAGGAATGCCGGAGGTGTGGGAGACCGCTTATGGACCGTTCATTTTTCTCCGATAAAACCGTCCTTGTCACCGGCCATACCGGTTTCAAGGGGTCGTGGATCACCCGGATGCTGCTGGATGCCGGCGCCCGGGTCGTCGGGTATGCCCTCGAACCGCCCACGGATCCCGCGCTGTTTGACCTGCTTTCGCTGGGGGAACGGCTCGGTGAGCGCCATGTCACCGGGGACATCCGGGACGGGGCGCGCCTGCTGTCCGTGTTCCGGACGTATGAGCCGGAGCTCGTGCTGCACATGGCCGCCCAGCCCATTGTCCGGACCTCCTTTGAGGACCCCGTACGCACCTATGACGTCAACGTCATGGGCACGGTCCAGGTACTCGAATGCATCCGGAAGACGCCCTCTGTCCGTTCTTTCCTCAATGTGACCACGGATAAGGTCTATGAGAATACGGAGACCGGGCGCCCGTTCACGGAAGAAGACCGGCTCGACGGGAACGACCCGTACTCGAACAGCAAGTCCTGTTCGGAGCTCGTGACGCACAGCTATGTGAAATCGTTTTTCGAAGGACGGGGGATCGCCGTCTCCACCGCCCGCGCCGGAAATGTGATCGGCGGGGGCGATTACGCGAAAGACCGCCTGATCCCGGATTGTGTCCGCGCCGCGAAAGCCCATCGCCACGTCTTCCTGCGGAACCCGGATGCCGTCCGCCCGTTCCAGCACGTGCTGGAGCCCCTGGACGCGTACCTGCAGATCCTGGAAGCCCAGTACAGGGATCCGTCCCTGGCCGGCAGCTACAATGTGGGCCCGGACGAAGGGAACTGTCTCCGCGTGCGGGAGATGGCCGCGCTGTTTGCGGAAGCCTGGGGGGATGGGGCTTCGTTTGAGATCCATGCGGACGGCGGACCCCGGGAAGCGGGCCTCCTGAGGCTTGACAACCGGAAGATCCGTGAGACGCTCGGCTGGCGTCCGGTGTGGGACGCGGCGGAGGCCATCCGGCAGACCGTGGCATTTGAGAAAGCGGAAGACAAGGACGCGGAGATCCTGCGCCAGATCCGGGCGTTTTATGACGCCCCGGGAGAAAGGGCCGCAGGGACCGCCTGATCCGGAGACCGCGGGAGGTCCCCTATGTTTGAAGGAATGACAGAACAGGAAGCCCGGGAAGAGATCCTTTCCCTTGTCAGGGCTTACTGCGGAAAATACCATAACCGGGCGGCGGACACATTTGACCCGGAGACCGCGGAATACCACCGGATCCCGTACGCGGGCCGCGTCTATGACGCGGAAGAGATGACGAACCTCGTCGATTCGTCGCTGGAGTTCTGGCTGACCGCCGGGCGTTATACGGACGCGTTCGAGCAGGCATTCGGCGCGTACATCGGCGCACGGTTCGTGAGCGTCGTGAATTCCGGTTCCTCGGCGAACCTGGCCGCCTTCATGGCGCTCACGTCGCCCCTGCTTAAGGAGCGGCAGATCCGGCGCGGGGACGAGGTCATTACGGTCGCGTGCGGGTTCCCGACCACCGTATCGCCCATCCTGCAGTACGGCGCGCTCCCGGTTTTCGTGGACGTGACGATCCCCGGCTACAACATCGACGTAAACGCGCTGGAAGGCGCGCTGAGTCCGAAGACGAAAGCGGTGATGATCGCGCATACCCTCGGGAACGCGTTCAATATCGGCGCCGTGAAGCGCTTCTGCGACGCGCACGGGCTGTGGCTCGTGGAAGACACCTGTGACGCGCTCGGCACCCGCTATACACTCGGCGGGGAGACCCGTTTCGCGGGTACGTTCGGGGATATCGGGACCGCGTCGTTCTACCCGGCGCACCACATCACCATGGGCGAGGGCGGCGCCGTCTTCACGGACAACCCGCTGCTGAACCGGCTGGTCCGGTCCTTCCGCGACTGGGGGCGCGACTGCGTCTGCCCGCCCGGGAAAGACAATTTCTGCGGGCACCGCTACGACGGCGTCCACGGGGAACTGCCGGCCGGCTACGACCACAAATACGTTTACTCACATTTCGGATACAACCTGAAGGCGACGGACATGCAGGCCGCCATCGGGTGCGCCCAGCTGCGGAAGCTCCCCGGCTTCGTGAAACAGCGGCAGGAGAATTTCCGCCGTTTCCGGGCGCTGGTGGAAGACCTTTCGCATGCGCTGGTCCTTCCGGAGGCGGAGAAGGATTCCGAAGCTTCCTGGTTCGGCTTCGTGCTGACCGTGAAGGCGCCCTATGACCGGTCCTTGATCGTCCGGTACCTGGAGGGGCACGGCATCCAGACCCGCATGCTCTTCGCCGGGAACCTGCTGAAACACCCGTGTTTCGACGGGATCCGCGGGACGGACGCGTACCGGGTATCCGGAAGCCTCGAAAATACGGACTATATCATGGAACACACCTTCTGGCTCGGGATGTATCCCGGCATGACGGAAGAGAAACTCCTTTTCATGTCCCGGATCCTGCACGAAGCCGTGCGGGAAGCGGGCATAAAGCAGTAAAGGGACAGACGGATGGATGCAGAAGGCACGCGGACGGAGAAGCCCGGCAGGGCGCTGCGGCGCGCCGTGATCACCGGGGCCACCGGGATGCTCGGCGCGACGCTTGGCAGGCGTCTGCTTGCGGAAGGCTGTGAAGTCCTCGCCGTCATCCGTCCGGACTCCCCGAAGCGCATGAACCTCCCGGAACGCCATCCGGGACTGACGGTCATTCCCTGCAGCCTCCGGGAGCTCGCGGATCTCCGGATACCGGGGGAGGCGGACGCCTTTTTCCATTTCGCGTGGGACGGGCCCTACGGCGCCGCGCGGAACGACCCGGCGCTCCAGCAGGGCAATGTGGCTTCCACATTGGACGCCGTCCGCGCGGCGGCCTCCGCGGGCTGTCAAGTGTTCGTCACCGCCGGCTCGCAGGCGGTCTGCGGCCCCGTGGACCGCGTCATCACCGAACATACCCCCGCGCGGCCCGTGACCGAATACGGGAAAGCGAAGCTGGAAGCGGAGGAACGCGGGGACGTACTTGCGAAGTCCCTCGGCATGGACCTGATTAAGACCCGGATCCTGAGCGTCTACGGCCCTTACGATAATCCCTACACGCTCGTCATGAGCGCCATCCGCTCGATGATGACGGACGACCCGATCGCGTTTACGAAAGGCGAGCAGGTCTGGGATTACCTGTTTTCGGAAGACGCGGCGGGCTTCCTTGAGGGGCTGGCCCGGACCGGGCGCCCGGGGATCCCCTATGTAATCAGCAGCGGGACGCGCCGGACGCTGAAGGAATACCTGGAAGCCATCCGGGACGCGGTGAACCCGCACGCGGTGCTGAACCTCGGCGCGCTGCCGTATTTCGAGCACCAGGCCATGTTCTTAGCCGGCGACCCTTCGAAGACTATTTCCGACAGCGGTTACGCGCCGCGGACGGATTTCCGCGAAGGCATCCTGAAGACGCTGGCATGGCTGAAGCAGGCCCGGGAGGGCTGAGTACGCATTTGACGGGGAACGGGCAGGGGGTTCGTCCGTGCCCGGAAGAAAGATACCGCCCGGATCCGCCGGAACGAATGGCCGGCGCCCGCGCGGGGAGAAGGACGCTCATGAAGAAAATCAGTGTGGTCATCCCCTGTTACAACGAAGAAGAAAATGTCGAAGCGATCGCCGCGGAAGTGGGCCGGGTATTCCGGGAACAGCTGGGATCCTATGACTATGAGATCATTTTCATAGACAACGATTCCCAGGACCGCACCCGCGACCTGTTAAGGCTCCTCGTGAAATCCGACCCGAAGATCAAGGCGATCCTGAACGCGAAGAACTTCGGCCAGTTCAATTCCCCCTATTACGGCCTCCTCCAGATCACCGGGGACGCCGGGATCCTGCTCGCGTGTGATTTCCAGGACCCGGTCGAACTGATCCCGGAATTCGTGAAGGGCTGGGAAGAGGGGTATAAGATCGTCATCGGCAGGAAGACGAAGAGCAAAGAGAACCCGTTCGTCTATTTCCTGCGCGGCATTTACTATAAACTGATCAAGAAATTCTCCGAGGTGGACCAGATCGAGCAGTTCACGGGGTTCGGGCTTTACGACCGGGCGTTCGTGGAGGTGCTGAAGGAACTGGACGACCCCACGCCGTTCCTGCGCGGGATTGTGGCGGAGATGGGCTTCCACCGGAAGGAAATCGAATATACGCAGCCGGAACGCAGGGCCGGGAAGACCTCCAACAACTGGTACCGGCTGTTTGACGCGGCCATGCTTTCCGTGACCTCGTATACGAAGATCGGGCTCCGTATGGCCACCTTCATCGGCGGCTTCGGCGCGCTGATCAGCTTTGTCATCGCGATCGTGTTCCTTGTCAAGAAACTGACAGACTGGTACGGGTTTGAAGCCGGTATCGCGCCGCTCATCATCCTGGTCGCGATCCTGGGCAGCCTGCAGCTCCTGTTTATCGGGCTGATCGGCGAATACATCCTGACGATCAACCAGCGGGTGATGAACCGGCCGCTGGTCGTGGAGGAGGAGCGGATCGGCTGCTGGGACGATGAAGGGCCGGAAGAGGAAGGGACCCCCGTAACCGCGCGGACCGCGAAGGCGGCGCGCCGGAAGGCGTCCGGGGAAACGGGGCCGGAAGGAGAGGAAGCCTGATGGGGGAACGCTATCTTCTGGACTGTACGCTGCGGGACGGCGGCTACCTGAACGACTGGGCGTTCGGCCATGAGACCATGGCGTACCTGTTCTCGCGCCAGGCGGCGTCCGGCGTCGATTTTATCGAGGTCGGGTTCCTGGACGAGCGGCGGACGTTCGACCCGGAACGGACCATCCAGCCGGATACGGCATGCTTTGACCGCCTGTTCGGCGGCTTCGACCGCGGGAAGTCGCGGGTCGTCGCGATGATCGATTACGGGACCTGCGGCATCGGGCAGGTGGCCCCGGCCGCGGAATCCTGCCTGGACGGCATCCGGGTGATCTTCAAGAAGCACAACCGGAGGCCGGCGCTTGAATTCTGCCGGCAGCTGAAGGACCTGGGATACCTGGTCTTTACGCAGGCGGTTTCCATCACGAGCTACACGGACGAGGAACTTGGAGACCTGATCCGCCTCGTGAACGACGTGAAGCCCTTCGCGGTTTCCATGGTGGACACCTACGGGCTGCTGGACCCCGCGGGCGTGACCCGGATCCTGGAGATCATTGACCGGGACCTGGACCCCGGGATCGCGATCGGCTACCATGCCCACAACAATTTCCAGCTCGGCTACTCGAATTCGGTCTCCGTCCTGAACCGCTGCCAGGGGCGCGCCGTGCTCTGCGACGGCTCCCTGTACGGGATGGGGAAGAGCGCCGGGAACGCGCCGATCGAACTGATCGCGCTTTACATGAACAGCCATTTCGGGAAGTCCTACGACGTCCTCCAGATGCAGGAAGCCATTTCCACCGTGGTCATGGACCTGTACGCGGAGAAACCCTGGGGCTACCAGTTGTTTTACTATATCGCGGCGGCGAACCGCTGCCACCCGGATTACGTCAGTTACCTGATGAACAAGCGGACGCTCTCCGTGTCCGCCATCAATGAGATCCTGGCGCTCCTGCCGGAAGAGGAGAAGCTGAACAAGAATGTGAAGCTTCTGGAGAAACTCTATCTGGATTACCAGCAGAGCCACTGCGACGACGAAGAAGTCCTGGAGGAACTGTCCCGGATGCTTTCGGGGCGGAAGATCCTCCTGATCGGCCCGGGAAAGACCGTGAAGGACCGGAAGGAAGAGATCCTCGCGTTTATCCGTGCGGAATCCCCGGAAGTCCTTCCCGTGAACCATCTCCCGGAAGGCATCCCGGCGGACCTGCTGTTCCTGACGAATTCCAGACGGTACAGCCGGCTCGCGCCCGCATTGTCCGCGGACCGGGCGCCCCGGATCATCGCCACGTCCAATGTGACGAAGACCGGCGGGCGGTTCGATTACGTCCTCGACTACGGCGCGCTGACGGACCCGTCCGCGGAATTCCCGGACAATTCGCTCCTCATGCTGTTAAGGCTCCTGATCCGTCTCGGGATCGGGGAGGCGTACCTCGCGGGATTCGACGGGTACACCCCGTACGACATCAATTTTTACGACGGCCGGATGGCCTATTCCTTCGTGCGGGAGAAGGCGGAGACGCTGAACCGGCAGGTGAAGGCGTTCCTGGCGGCCCACGAAGGGGAACTCCGCGTGCGTTTTATCACGCCGAGCCGGTACCCGGAGACGGAAGGCTGACGCGGGGATGCCGCGGGAGGCGCCCGCCGTCCGCGGGACGGAAGCGGGACGGCCCATACATTCGGAGTGACGGAACATGATACAGAAAGTCTCTGAGCTTGTCGCGGATTTCCTGGCGGACCGCGGCGTCACCGACCACTTTACGGTGACCGGCGGGGGCGCCATGCACCTGAATGACGCTTTCGGACACCACACAAGGATCCATACGGTCTATAACCACAACGAGCAGGGCTGCGCGATCGCGGCGGAAAGCTATGCCCGCGTGACCGGGCGGATCGCCTCCGTCTGCGTGACGTCGGGCCCCGGCGGCACGAACGCCATCACCGGCGTGATGGGCGGCTGGCTGGACTCCATCCCCATGTTCATCGTCTCGGGGCAGGTCAAGCGGGAGACGACGCTCGCCGCGGTGCCGGACCTCCGGCTGAGGCAGCTCGGGGACCAGGAATTCGACATCATCGGTTCGGTCTCCAACATGACCAAATACGCGCACCAGGTCCGGGTGACGGAAGACATCCTGTACCATCTCGAAAAGGCCTGGTACCTCGCCAATGAAGGCCGGAAAGGCCCGGTCTGGCTGGACATCCCGCTGGACGTGCAGGGCGCGAAGGTGGAGACGGAAACGCTCAGACATTTTATTCCCGGCGAAGAGGGTTACGGGAAACCGGACCCCTGCGATTACCGGGGGACCGCGGAAACCGTCCTGGAGAAGCTCCGTGCGGCGAAATCGCCGGTGATCTTCGCGGGCTACGGCGTCCGGCTTTCGGGGAGCGCGGAACTCCTCCTGGAAGCGGTCCGGAAACTCCGGATCCCCGTACAGCTGGCGTGGAATTCCGGGGACCTTGTGGCCTATGACAACCCGTATTACGCGGGTTCCCCCAGCCGGGAAGGCACCCGCGGGAGCGCGTTCAACATCCAGAACGCGGACTGCCTGCTGGTGCTCGGAAGCCGCATGAACATCCGGACCGTCACCTATAACCGGCACGATTTCGCGAAGAACGCGTATAAGATCATGGTGGACATTGACCCGGACGAGCTGGAGAAACCGACGTTCGTACCGGACATGAAGGTCTGCGGGGACGTGAAGAAGTTCCTGGAAGCGCTCCTTGCCTGCGACTATACGCCGAACCCGGATCATGAAAAATGGGTCCGGTTCTGCCGGGACGAACTGGAACGCTATCCCGCGGTCCTTCCCGAATACCACAGGGAGACGGGGAAGATCAACCCGTACGTGTTCCTGGAGAAGCTCTCCGGGCAGCTTTCGGACCACGAAGTGCTGACGCTCGGGAACGCTTCCGCGTGCGTCATGACCTTCGCCGCGCTGAAGATCCGGCAGGGCATGCGGATGTTTACGAATTCCGGCTGCGCCGCCATGGGCTACGGGATGCCCGCTTCGATCGGGGCCGCTGCGGCGCTCCGGGAACGGAACGGGCGGGTGGTCTGCATCGACGGCGACGGAAGCCTCATGATGAACGTACAGGAACTGGCGGTCATCGCCCACAACCGGATGAACGTGAAGCTCTTCGTGATCGACAACGCGGGCTATCACTCCATCCGGCAGACGCAGTCGAATCTGTTCAAAGGCAGGTCCTTCGTGGGGATCGGCCCGGACAGCGGCGTCGGCTTCCCGGACTTCCGCCTTCTCGCGGAGGCGTTCGGGTTTGCTTACAGATTGGTTGAAACCGAACCGGGGGCGGAAGACGTGATCCGTGACGCGCTCTCGCTCGACGGCCCGGTTTTCATACAGGTAAAAGTGGATGAGACACAGAATTTTGTACCGAAGCTCTCATCCAGAGTTCTGCCGGACGGCAGCATCGTATCTCCCTCCCTGGATGATATGTATCCGTTTTTATCGAGGGAAGAATATGAAAGGAACAGGTTTTATTTATGCTGAAGCTGATTGTTTTTGATTTTGACGGAACCCTCGTTGACACGTTTGAGGACTGCGTGGATGCATTTAACCAGGCGCTCACGGACAACGGTTTTCCCGCGCGTGACCCTAAGGACTACCGTCATGTGTTTGGGCAGGCACTGCCGGTAATTATGAAAGAAGTGCTGCCGGAGGACCACAGGGATCCGGAAACGGTCGAAAAGGTCTGTCAGCGATACAAGGAGGTTTATGCGGCCTCCGAGAAGGCGCGCAGCCTTCCTTATCCCGGAATCAGGGGCATGCTGGATATTCTGAGCCGTCTGAACGTGAAGCTCGCGATCCAGTCCAACAAAGACCAGAAGCTTCTCGACGACATCACCGGGAAGCTCTTCGGTGACAATGTGTTCGACGCGGTCCAGGGATTCTCGGAGACCCGCGCGCCGAAGCCCGACCCGGCCGGCCTGTACGAACTGATGGACCAGTTCGGCGCGACGAAAGAGCAGACCGTTTACGTCGGAGACGGGATGAACGATATCATGACGGCCCACAACGCGGGCATCCCCATCATCGCGGTCGTCTGGGGACAGGGGAGGACGGCAGACATCCTGGATCCCAGCGTGGAATACCTCGCGCCCACCCGCCGCGCATTGAAGAAAATCATCTATAAACTGATGGATTTCAATGTATGATTCGTCTTTCACCGGAAGACAACAGGGTCCTTGAACGGATCCACCAGATCAACCTGGAAACCCTGCTGGAGGTGGACCGGATTGCGGAACGGCACGGCGTTCCGTACCAGCTCACCTTCGGCGGGCTCCTTGGCGCGGTCCGGCATAAGGACTTTATCCCCTGGGACAATGACGTCGACGTGATGATCACCCGGGAGGATTTCGCGCGCCTGAAACCGTTCCTGGAGGCGGAACTGGACCCCGTGAAATACGAGCTCGTCATGCCCGAGGATTACGGGGAAAAATATCTGGACATGGTGCCGCGGGTGAATTACAGACTCGCGGACGTCCACGCGTTCCCACCGGAACAGGAAGACTATTACGACGGGAAAATGAACAAGATCGCCCTGGATTTCTTCTTCTTTGACCGCGTGCCGAAAGGCATCCGCGGCCGGATCCAGGTGTTCCGCCTGATGGTGCTTTACGGGCTTCTGAACAGCAAGCGCTACGCGGGCAATATGGGGCAGTACCCGAACCTGTTTTACCGGGCTGCCGCGGCCACGCTCCGTTTCCTCGGGAAACCGTTTAAGACGGAGACCCTGAGGAACCGCGTGCTGAAGCTCGCCACGATGTATGACCATGATCCGTCCGTCACCACCTACCGGCTGACGAACGATACCATCCATTCTTTCGGGATCGAGATGCCCGGCGCCTGCATGGCGGAAACCGTCCGCTACCCGGTCGGGGAATACATGTTCCCCGGGCCCGCGGGCGCGGATGAATTCCTGACCCGCTGGTACGGGGATTATATGACGCTGCCGCCCGAGGAAGAGCAGGTCCCGCACGTATTCAACCGGCTGCTGACCGCAGACCTGTTTACATTCAGAGAATCATGAAAAAGGGTAAAGAAATAGCTGTCGACTTTATATTCGCCGTGGTGGGCATCGCCGTCATGACCGGTATGGTCAATATGGTCGTGATGCCTTACATTGAGCGCACGCTGGGCAGCGAGGTGCAGGGAAATGTGCTGTTTTTCTCGGCGCTCGGCAGCCTTCTTGCCGGCGGCTTCGGATCTGCTGCGAATTACGGACGCCTGAAGATTTACTCGGAAGAGGGGAAGACCACGAACGGGGACTTCAACATTTTCCTGGTATCGACCTTCGTGCTGGCGGCGCTGCTTACCCTGGCGGCGATCTTCCTGAAGGGGGAGACCGCGGGCGCTTCGTATTTCGGCATCCTCATCCTGATGTGTTCCATGGTGCTCCGGTTCTATATGGACGCGGAATACCGGATGAACCTGCAGTACAAGCGGGTGTTCTTCGCGTTCCTGACGGTGGCCGTCGGTTACGTGATCGGCATCCTGATCTATCCGCTGACCCATTCCTGGGTCATGATCCTTCTGACCGGCGAAGTCCTGGGGCTCCTGTTCGTCTTTATCTTTTCGTCCATTTTCCGCCCGCCGTTCTTCGAGCGGTCGGCGCGCTTCAAGGAGCACCTGAAGATCCTTTACGGGCTCGCGGGGGCGTATTTCCTTTCGGATTTTGTCGGCCTTTCGGACCGGCTCCTGTTCCCGATCCTGCTTTCGAACGGGGACAAGCTGAACTCGCTGTATTATTACGCGTCCGCGTGCGGGAAACTGATGTCGCTGGTGTCGGGCCCGCTGAACGGCGTGCTGATGGGGCACCTGTCGAATTTCGAGAAGCGCCCGGACCGCAGGAGCTTCCTGAAGGTCGTGGGGATCACGCTGCTCGCGTTCCTGGGCTGTACGCTGATTTCGTACATCGCCTCACACATTTTCGTGCTCTGGCTGTACCCGTCCTACTATGAAGAGGTGAAGCCGCTCATGCTGCTCGCGAACGCGGGCCAGGTGCTGTTCTTTATCTGCAACACCCTGATGGTCGTCGTCCTTCGCTATACCGCTTCGAAGAACCAGATGATCACGTCCGCGGTATACGTCGTGACGTTCTTCGCCGTGACGATCCCGCTGGTCCTGAACTTCGGGCTTTACGGGATGGCCTGGGGCATCCTGATCTCGAATACGGTCAAATTCATCATGTTCGCGCTGCTCGGCACTTTCGGGGTGGCGAAACCCGCGGAAGCGCTTCCTCCGGAAGGGGAGGCGTAAGGACACGGGGCACACATCGGGCGCGGGCATCGCCGCGTCCCACGGAGGGTACCGCCCATGAAAGAGAAAGCACGCAGGAAAAACGAACCCTATCAGCCCATCCGCATCCGGAATTCCTTTTTCGAGCGCCTGACCGCGCGCCCGCTCCGGTGGTTCGACTGGGTGGTCTTCGCGCTGTTTTTCCTTTTCTGCTTTTTCAGTTACCAGATGACGGACCTGCTCCATACGGCGGCGTGTTCCTACGGGTACCTGAACGGCCACATCCTGGATTTTTACGATTACCTTGCGGAAGCCGGGACGGACGTGCACGGGGGCAGCGGCCTCTGGGCGGCCTATTTCCCGACGATCTACGTGCTTTTCGCGATCTGGAACCTCCCCATGCGGCTGTTCGGCATCGTCACGGTGCCAACAGGCCAGCTCGGGTTCCTGCCGGTCATGTGGGCGAAGGTCCTCCCGTGCGCGGCGTATCTTGCGTGCGGCTACGTCGTCTTCCTGATCTGCTGCAGGCTCCGGATGGGCGAAATCAAGGCCCGCGTCGCCATGTACGCGTTCCTGACCGTCCCCGCCGCCTTCTTTTCCCAGCTCATCCTCGGGCAGTATGAGAGCCTTGTGCTGCTGTGCGTGCTGCTCGGTTATTACTACTGGCTCCAGGAGAAGGACGTCCCGTTTATCCTCTGGTTCTCGGTCGGCGTCACCTTCAAATTCACCATTCTCTTTTTCTTCATCCCGCTGGTCCTGCTCCGTGAAAAGGATTTCCTGAAGATCCTGGTCCGGTGCGCGGCGGTGATGGGGCTTACGGTCCTCGAATACCTGGTCTACCGGGGCAGCCCCGCGTTCGCCGCGAACGTGTTCGGCGTCAGCGGCTCGGCGACCCCCGTCGGCTTCCTCTTCAACGCGTCCTATTTCACCGGTTTCCGGTTTTCCGGGGTGGAATACCAGGTCTACCTGGTCGTCCTGGCGTTTGCCGCGGTCTGCGGGTACAGCTATTTCCTCCGGACGGAGGAGAAGGAAGAGCTCCCTGCGTACTCTGTCTACGTCATGGGCCTCGCGGGGGCGGCGCTGTTCTGCTTTACGAAGTGGCACGCCCACTGGCTGATGCTGGTCATCCCGTTCTGGACCATCGGCGCGTTCCTTTCCTCCCACACGAAGCTCTGGCTGGCGCTGGACCTTGTTTTCATGGTTTTCTTCGCCATGTTCAATGTCGAAGCGTTCGCCTACGCCCATGACGAAGTGCTGCTGAACCCGGGCATTTTCAAATTCCTGATGCCCGGCGGCCGCGTTGCGTCCTATACGGTCATGAAGGAGTACCTCGGGTTCCTGAACCCCTCGCTGGTGCTGAGCCTGCTGACGGCCATGATCGGCGCGTTCGCGCTCTTCAAACATCCGAAATTCATGCGGGCGGACGCGGACAGCATGAAAGACGTGTCCATGGGCTGGATCCGCGGCCGGTTCATCGCCGGCATGCTGGTCTTCATCGTGCCGTCCATGATCTGCCTGTTCACCACGCTGTATCCCCCGGAGATGCATTATTCGGAGCAGCGCTGGAGCGAAGTCGTGATGCTGGAACCGGACGTGCCGGTGGAACAGCGCTTTTACGCAACGGGCAGCCGTGTCTCGAAGATCGCGTTCCCGGTGGCGGTCAGAAGCGACGAAGGGCGCGGCGTCCTGGCCGTGACGCTCCTGGATGCCTCCGGAAATGTGCTCTATTCCCACGAAGACACGGTGGTTTCCCTCTATGACGGGGAGCGTG
>JAGDAW010000113.1 GCA_017959345.1 Lachnospiraceae bacterium
CTGACGGCGCTTTCCTTCCGCGTCGCGGAGGCGTACTGCCGGAACGGGCTGGACATCCGCCGCTCGGGTTCGGCGGCGCTGGACCTCTGCGATATCGCCATGGGGCGGGCGGAGATTTTCTTTGAAATGCGCCTCTCGCCCTGGGACTACGCTGCAGGTTCGCTGATCGTGCGGGAAGCGGGCGGGCAGGTGACCCAGGCGGACCTCTCGCCGCTGTGCTTTACGGCGCCGTGCTCCGTGTTCGCGCGGGGGAGCGGGATCCGGGACGGGGAACGCCCCGCGGAGATCCTGAAGACGCTCGGGACCGCGTGAAGCGGGAAAACTGAGCATGCTTTTAAGCCCCCGGGACCGCGTGAGGCGGGAAGCCGGGGAAGGCGGTCCGCCCCGGCAGTGACGCGGGCGCCAGGTGGTTTCTTATAGAAAGAAAGGACAGGGATTATGGCCAGGATCGTGCCGTTCCGGGACCGGTATCTGGAAGAGGCCCGCGCGCTGGACCCGTTTCTCGCTCTGGAAATCCGGTCACACCCGGACGTGGTTCCCGGGACCGCCCTCGCGGCGTTCGGGGATGCGGGGCGCGGGAAGGCCGTCCTTACCGGCTTCGGGTTCCTCTCCCGGAACCCCTTCGACCGGTTCACGGCGCTGGAGTTTGGGACGGACGTGCGGTCGGAGGCCGGGATCGACGCCGCGGACGCGCTGCTGGACGCATTGGCCGGGCTGTTTTTAAAGACGCGGGACGGGGACCGGGCGGTGCTCCGGCTCTGGTGCCGGGAATCGCAGGAAGCCTACCGCGCGTTCCTGGAGGACCACGGTTTTGCGGTCCGGGACCGCATGCGCGTGATGGAACGGCCGCTTGCCGGCACATTGCCGCCGGCGGGGGCGGACGGCGAGGTCCGGGACGTGACCGGAAGGATCCTGGAGGACGCGGGTTACCTGGCCCGGTATCTCGAACTCAATAAAGCCGCGTTCGGATACCAGGACAGCCCCGGCGAACTCATTTTCCGGATCCGGCACTGCGGGGGACGCGTCTTTTCCCTTGTCGAAGGCGGCGCGGACCCGGCGGAAGGCAGCCGCGCATTCGTGACGGTCTGGCCCATGGAGAACGGGGCTGCGGCGACGGAGAACGTCTTCTGCGATCCCGCCAGACAGCGGCGCGGCTTCACGGGGCGGCTGCTCGGGGCGGTGCTCCGGATGCTTGCCGCGGAGGGATTCCTTTCCGCGCGGCTGAATGTTTATGAAGACGACGCGCCGGCGCTCGCGCTGTACGGGAAGCTGGGCTATCACGATATGTACCGCCTGCTGGAGATGCATGGCACGGCAGGCGCGGACAGGGAGGATGGATGATGATGAAGGCATACGGCATCGGCAGAAGGATCCTGGCGGCGCTCCTCGGCCTCCTGCTGCTGGTCATCGCGGCCGGCTGCGACGGCTCTGAACAGGAGAGCACCCGCGCGATCGGCGTGAAGACGCAGAACCCCTCGGAGGATTCCGGGAGGGAGGGCCCGGGCGGGTCCCAGCCGCCTTCGGACGCGCCGGACAGCAGTACGGAGGATTCGGAGTTCCGCACGGTCGCGGAAGCGCTCCGCGCCGCGTACGGCAGCGGCCTGTTCGTGGTGGATACGGACGTGCTGAATGTGCGCGCCCTCCCGACGACGGACTCGGACGTGGTGGCGAAGATCGCCAGGAACGGCGGCGGCACCATCCTGGAGACCGTGGCCGGCGGCTGGTACCGGATTGCGTCCGGCGCTTATGAAGGATACATTTTCGGCGTTTACGCGCTGACGGGGAGCGAAGCGGAAGCGCTGGCGGTGCAGAACGCCTTCCGGGGCATCCGGGTGACGGCGGGCACCACGGCCGTGCGGACCTCCGCGGACGGGTCCCTCACTTCCCTCGGCACCGTCTGGAAAGGGAGCGTTTTCCCGCTCCAGGGCAGGAACCAGGATTATTACAAGATCCGCTATCGCGGACAGGACGGATACATTTACCGGGCGGACGCGGAGCAGGGGTATTACCTGCAGGGCGCCTACGCCCCCGGCGAGAACCCGGATCCCGGCGCCCCCCCGGAGCAGGCGGTCCATACGCAGCAGCAGTCGAACCCCACCGTGCCGGTGCAGCCGACGGAGCCTGTGAGGCCGACCGAGCCTGTGAGGCCTACGGAACCGGTGAGGCCCACGGAGCCGGTGACGCCGACCGTACCGGTCGTGCCGCAGCCGACCGTACCGGTTGTGCCGCAGCCGACCGTGCCGCAGCCGACACAGCCCCCGGCCTGGACCGGCTATACGGTCTGCATCGACGCGGGGCACCAGGCGGGCGGCGCCATCTATGAAACCGAGCCGAACGGCCCGGGGTCCGACATCATGAAGGCGAAGCTGACCACCGGGACGCAGGGGAGCACCATGGCGGAGCACCAGGTCAACCTGCTGGTGTCCCTGAAGCTGCAGCAGATCCTGGAAGCCCGCGGGTATACGGTCGTCATGGTCCGCACGGGCGGCGACTGCCCCCTGAGCAACGCGGAACGCGCCATGGTGGCGAACAATGCCGGCGCGGACGCGTTTGTGCGGATCCACTGCAACGGTTCGGACAATAAAGACGTGCACGGCGCGCTGGCCTACATCCCGTCCGGCGCGAACCCGTTCCTGACCCCGGACAATGTGTCCGCCAGCACGCGGCTGGGCCAGCTGGTCCTGGACGGGCTCTGCGAGGCATCGGGCGCCAGGAACGCCGGCCTCATCTACGGGGACGACATGACGGGCATCAACTGGAGCCGGGTCCCGGTGACCATTATCGAGATGGGCTTCATGTCGAATCCCGCGGAAGACGCGCTGCTGTCGGCGGACTGGTACCAGACGGTGCTCGCGACCGGCATGGCGAACGGGCTGGACACGTATTTCGGGATCCGGAGGCCGTAACTGAGGCCCCTTCGCGGGGGCGGCATCCGGGCGGCAAGGCATCAGACTTCGGGGTTGGAGACGATGGGACTTTTTTTCTGGAAAAAACCGACCGTGCACGTCCACGGGCGGAACTCGGACAATGAAGGGATGGACGGGCGCTACCAGAAGCAGGTGCGCAGGCAGCAGAAGGAGAAGGAACTGAAGCTGAAGGACCTGCCGCTGGAGCCGCATACGGTGGCGGAGCTCCGCGGATACATCGAGGCGGCGTACGGGGTCGAGGAGCTGGAGCATACGGACACGCGCTACCGGGAGGCGTTCATCGGCGTGAAGGCGCACCTGGTGGAGCTGTACGCGCCGGAGAAGCTGAAGACCCCGGCGCCGGAGCGGCCGAAGCACCCCGTGCGTTCGGACAGTGACCCGGACTACGCGGCGTATTACGCCGGGAAGGAACAGCGGTTCCAGGAAGCGGTCCTCCTTCCTGTGGAGGAGTTCCCGATCCATCTCCATGTGTACTGCATTGCCCTGTTCCAGGGCGAGACCCCCGTTTCGTGGGTGGAAGTCTATGTGGAGCGGGACCATGCGTACCTCGCGTTCAAGGTGACGGACCTGGAATACGAGAACCATTACAGGACAGAGCGGGTGATCCGGGATATCGTGAACTATTTCGGGGCATCCGAAGAAGATAAGGCTGCGGGCAACGAACGGTATGTCCAGTACTGCAGCGTGCAGTAGGAGGTGCTTTTATGAGCGATATGGAACAGGACGTGCGGACCGCGCCGGAAGAGCAGGAAGCGGACGTCATGGACGAACTGAAGGACCTCATCCGGTCCGACCTCCCGTTCGCGGAGCTTAGGACGGAACTGGATGACTACCATGACGCGGATATCGCCCGCGTGCTGACGGAACTGGACAAACCGGAGCGGGTCCAGCTGTACCGCCTCCTCGGTGACGAGCGGATCTCTGACGTCTTCTCTTACCTGGACGTCGAGGACGTGGAGGCGTATTTCCAGGAACTCGGCGTGGAACGTTCCGCGGATATCCTGGAAGAGATGGACGCGGACGACGCCGTGGACGTGCTGGAAAGCCTCCCGGAGGAGTACCGTGAACAGCTCGTGGACGCCATGGACGAGGAAGCCGTGGAGGACATCCGCCTGATCACTTCCTACGAGGACGATGAAATCGGGTCGAAGATGACCACGAACTACATCGCCATCCGGAGGGGCCTGGGCATCAAGGACGCCATGCGGGAACTGACCCGCCAGTCCGCGGAAAATGACAACATCATGACCCTCTACGTGGTGGAGGACGATGAAGAGACCTATTACGGCGCCATTGACCTGAAGGACCTGATCATTGCCCGGAAGGAAGTGGACCTGGAGTCCATCATTTCCACGTCCTATCCCCATGTGTACGGCCATGACAAGATCGCGGACGAGATCGAGCGGATCCGGGACTACAATGAAGACTCCATCCCGGTCCTGGACGATCAAAACCACCTGATCGGCGTCCTGACGCCTTACGACGTGGTGGAAGTCATCGACGACGAGCTGGGCGACGATTACGCGAAGCTGGCCGGTCTGACTTCGGAGGAAGACCTGAGGGAGCCGCTCCTGGAGAGCATCAAGAAGCGGATGCCCTGGCTCGCGGTGCTGCTGGTGCTGGGCCTCGTGGTGTCCACGGTCGTGGGCCTTTTCGAAGGGGTCGTGAGGGAGATCGCCATCGTCGTGGCGTTCCAGTCCCTGATCCTCGACATGGCCGGCAACTCCGGCACCCAGTCGCTCGCGGTCACCATCCGCGTGCTGATGGACGAACACCTGACCGGCCGCGACAAGGCGGGATTCGTGTTCAAGGAAGCCCGGGTCGGCTTCTGCAACGGCGCCATCCTCGGGATCTGCGCGTTCGGGCTGGTAGGCCTTTATATCGCCTTCCTGAAGGGGTTCCCGCTGCACCAGGCGTTCATCATTTCGGGCTGCGTGGGCATTTCCCTGTGGTGCGCCACCATCATCGCGAGCTGCATGGGTACGCTGATCCCCATGCTGCTCCACAGGCTGCATGTGGACCCCGCGGTGGCTTCGGGTCCCCTGATCACCACGACGAACGACCTGATCGCCGTCGTGACGTATTACGGGCTCTGCTGGCTCCTGCTGCTGCAGGTGATGCACATCAACGGGTAGGACACGGGGGAAGGCGCGGGTTCTTTCCCGCAGGAGAGACGGGGCGGATGGCGCCGATACCCTAAAGGAAGTGTGGAACCGGAACGGATACGGGCAGCTGCCTGACAAAACGGAAGACAGGAATACCGGCCTGCTGCATGTTACAGCCGGCCGGTTCTTTCTTCCTATATAGAATATTGAAATGGCGGGCGGCGGGCCCGGTCAGGCATTGATGATGTTCACGTTCCCGCCTTCCCGGAGCTCTTCCAGCAGCTCGTCCGGGGCGTCCGTGTAAATCGCGTCAAAATCCGAAAGCCTGGCCGTCCGGTACATGGCGCGGTCGTTGAACTTCGTCCGGTCCACAAGCAGGACCTTGTACGCGCTGTTCATGAGGGCGGCGCGCTTGACGTCGCACTGGTCCGCCGAACTCTCGTACACCCCGCCTTTCCCGATGGACGTGCAGGAGCAGATCATGAGGTGGAACTGCATCTTGCCGAGTTCCAGCACCGCGTTCCCCCCGATGAGGGAGGAGGTGCTGTGGTTCAGCCGGCCGCCGACCAGGTTCACCGTGGTATCTTCCGAACTGCCGAGCTGCATGGCCGCCGTGATGCCGTTCGTCACCACGGTCCGGTGGCGCAGGCCGATCCGCTGGGCCAGCATCAGTGCGGTGGAGCTGTTGTCGATAAACAGGGTCCGGAAAGAAGGCAGGTTCTTCTCCGCCATCTTCGCGATGGCGAGCTTCTCCTGGTAATTCACGATCTGGCGGACGCCGATGGAAATGTCTTCGCTGTTCTCCAGGAAAACGGCGCCGCCGTGCTCGCGCTGGAGCAGGCCCATGCGCTCGAGTTCCGCGAGTTCCCGCCGGACCGTGGTTTCACTGACGTAAATATTTCCCGCGATGTCGCCGATCTTCGCGTGTTTTTTTGATTTCAGGTATTCAAGGATTTCGGTTTGACGCCCTGTAAGCATGGGTGGAGATTCCTTCCAAAGGGGAGATTTTATAATATTACAGCGTTTCCGGGCAAAAACATGATGCGTTTTTGCACCTTCGGAGCCCCGGAAACGGCGGTTTGCTCATTTCTGCTCGATTTTGGTGAAATTATACCAAAAGACAGAAAAAATGTCAAGAGAATGAGCAACTATTGACAAAGATACTCGTAAACCTTATAATGGAGCTACCAAAAATTTTATGGAGGTTCTGTTATGGCAAAGAAAACAGGATTTTTTGGGAAAGTGATGGCGATCACCCTCGCTCTGTCGATGGTGTTTGCCTCCTTTGTGACCGCATCCGCCATTAACGGCAGAGAGTATGTCAAGTCCATCCCGATTTTCGACACGATGGATGAAGCATTAGCGGCCGCACAGGAACTGAACGAAGAGCTGACCGGTGAAGGCGCCGTTCTTCTGAAGAACGACGGTGTGCTTCCCCTGGCAGCGAACGAGCGGGTGACTGTATTCAGCGCCCCTGCACCCGGCGGCGGAAACAGCCGTGGTTTCACCGGCATCCGGGAAACTCTTCCCGGCTATCTGAAAGACGCGGGCTTCCGCGTGAACCCGATTGCCGTGGATGAGAAGAACTATGACACCGTGAAGGCGTCCGACATCCGGATGTACAACGATGTCGCCATCGTCATCCTCGTGAGAGGCGGTTCCGAGGGCAGCGACCTGTCCGTCAACACCGGCGAACTTGCGAACGATGAAGAAGAGAACGTCAACGGCTGGAGCCACAAGCGTCTTGCCCTGAACAACCAGGGTGAAGAAGTCAAGCACGGCCTGATGCTCTCCGAGACGGAACTCGCCGTCATCGCGAAGGCGAAAGAGACCTGTAAGGCGGTCGTGGTCCTGCTGAACACCTCGAACGCGATGGAGATGTACAACCTCAATGAGGATGAAGACATCAACGCCATCATGTTCATCGGCAGAACCGGCACCACCGGCCACAAGGCGGTTCCGAAGCTCCTCAACGGTACCCTGAACCCCTCCGGCAAGACCGCGGACATCTGGTACCGCGACTTCACGGCGGATCCCACGTGGTACAACTCCATTGCGAACGCGCAGAACGATGCGGGTTCCAACAGCTACCTCAGCGACGCCGGCAGCGCTTCCAACGGCATGCACGGTGTGGACTACGAAGAGGACATCTACCTGGGCTACGGCTACTACGAGTCCGTATACGCCGAGATCCTGGAAGGACGTCTCTCCTATGTGGACGGCGAACTGACGAAGGCTGAGCCCGCGGATGCGGAAGCGGAAGCGGAAGCCTGGTACGCGGACAACGTCGTTTACCCCTTCGGCTATGGCCTCTCCTACACGGATTTCGAAATCCAGAGCGTCAAGCTCAGCGCGGACACCCTCGCTGCGGAAGAGATCGAATCCGGCCTTGACAACCCCGCTGACGTGAAGACCATCACCGTCCGTGTGAAGGTGAAGAACACCGGTCTGGAAGCCGGCAAGAAGGTCGTTGAGATCTACAGCCAGGCCCCCTATGATCCGGAAGCGGGCGTCGAGAAGCTTGCGGTTAAGCTGGTTGGCTACGCGAAGACCAGACTGCTTCGTCCCGGCCAGGTCCAGACCCTGAAGATCGACATCAACCTTCAGGATATGGCGTACTACAGCGATTCTGCTGAGCATGACGGCGTGAAGGGCGCTTACGTCCTGGATGCCGGCGACTACATCCTCTATGCCGCGGACAGCTCTCACTGCTACGGCCTGGAAGACATTGCGGCTACGCTGACCATCGAAGGCGATGCGATCCTTGGCCTGGATGACTTCAGCGACAACCTGATCCAGAACCTGTTCTCCGCGGAGAACGGCCGTTACTACAGCACCCGTCAGGAGACGGAAGGCAGCCTCTGGGCTGACATCGACGCGTTCAGCGAGGACATGGTCCTCCTGTCCCGTGCGGACTTCGTGGGCACGTTCCCGAAGGCGCCTGTCGTCACCATCGGCGGCAAGCCCGTTTCCGAGATCGGTGAGTTCAGCGCCGAGAAGGATTACGCGGCCGGCGACGTCGTGAAGGTTACCGTCGTTGAGACCGGTCTGACCGGCGGCTCCAGCGTCAGCTACTACAAGTTCGCTAAGGACCATGCGGCCGGCGCGTTCAGCAATGACGATGTGGAAGCCATCGAAGGCCTCTACGAAGGCGGCCTGGTATTCGGCGACGAATTCCTGGACCTGATGGCTTACTATGAGAACTACAACCTTGAGGAATACGTCATCGACGTTCCTTATTTCTCCGCCGGCAGCAAGTACGCCGAAGGCGACAAGGTTGGCGTCATGAACTCCAAGGACATCTTCGTATTCAATAAGGACTACGAAGCTCCTGCAACGCTTGCCCTCCAGGCTTATGAGGAAGGCGCGATCTTCCGCAGCGGCAGCACCATCTACAAGGCAACCAAAGCGATCGAAGTGCCCACGTTCGAGGCCTTCGACAACACCAAGGCTTATGCTGTAGGCGCATACATCTCCTACAACAACAGAAACTATGTCGTGAGAACTGCGATCCCCGAAGGCGGCTCTGTCAACACGAACAGCCGTAACGGCAACGTGACCGAGTTCCAGGCGGCGAACCTGATCGTCACCGAAGGCGAGAATGCGAACGTCGCGCAGTACGACGCTGAGTATCTTGCGACCTTCGCGGACAAGACCGACGAGGAGAACGGCGGCCACTACAAGTACCCCGATTCCCTGTTCACCGGCCTTACCGGCGACAACTTCGCGGACGGCATTGACATTTACGATGTAACTCCTGAAATGATCGCCGGCTGGAGCCAGATGGCTGACGCCGATGCCCAGAGGGCTGCGATCGAAGCGGAAGATTCCGACTGGATCTGGTTCAACGAACTGGCCGGCATCTACTACAACAGCACCGACGTGATCGAAGGCGGCAAGTTCGACGGCATGACCGGCGAAGAAGTCTGGGTCAAGTTCATGAACCAGTGGGTCTGGACCGACATCCAGAACGCTTGCTGGCAGGGCGGTAACAACGGTACGGCAGTCCCGAACCTTGGTATCCCGAACGGCGGTATCGCAGATAGCCCGACGTCCTTCAACGGGACCTACAGCTGGTGCTGCAACACCACCATCGCTTCCACCTGGAACGTGGACCTTGGTTACATCCAGGGCGTGACCACCGCCAGCCTTGGCCTTCTGAAGAACGCCAGCAACATGAACAGCGCGAAGGAACAGTGGCTGAACCCCGCTGTGAACACGCACCGTACTCCGTTCTCCGGACGTAACAACGAGTATTATTCTCAGGACGGCATGCATGCGGGTATCTTCGCTGCAGCGGTTGCGCTGGGCATCCAGTCCACCGGTGTCGGCTGCCACCTGAAGCACATGTTCCTGAACGACCAGGAAACCAACCGTAACACCAAGGACCTGTTCGCATGGGTCTCTGAGCAGGCAGTCCGTGAGCTGTACGTGAAGCCCTTCCAGATGGGTATCCAGGAAGGCGGCGCTGAAGGTGCCATGAGTGCGTTCGCACGTCTCGGCGCTGTGCCGACTCCTGTCAACTACAACATGTGTGATGAGCTGACCCGTACGGAGTGGGGCGCTGACACGTTCTTCTTCCATCCGGATATGTACTCTCCGCAGGCGAACGTCGCCGGCGAAGACCTGATGATCAGGACCGGTCACAACCACGCGCCTGGCGGACAGTTCTCCGCTGTCGGTACTTCCGGCCACAACGCGATCTCCGGCCACTGGGATGCTGAGATCGACAACCCGCTGACCGGCGAAAAGGGCGGCGTCGTGATCGGCCGCGACAACGAGGGCACCGGCCAGGAGTCCTACCTGTCCAACAACCAGTGGTACATCGTACGTCTCCGCGCGATGCAGATGTACAGCGAGTATGCGAACCAGGGCCACAGCCGCAACGGCGTGCCTTACGAGCTTGTCATCAATGAAAATGGCAGCGCTTCGGCCGTCCTGATGCCCGGCTATGTCGGCAATGATGCGCTGACCGCTGCTGTCGGCGAGAACTTCAACCTCTCGATCGCGTATGACGGCGAGTACGAGTTCGTGAACTACGAAGTCACCAATCTTCCGGAAGGCCTGAGCTTCGACACCAGGAACTCTGCCATCACCGGCAAGTTCGCGGAAGCGGGCGTGTACACCTTCCAGGTCAAGATCACGATCGACAAGTGGATCACGAAGACCAACACCTTCAAGGTAACGGTTGAGTAACCCATCATCTCCAACAAAAAAGGGAGGGCAGCGAAAGCTGCTCTCCCGTTGAAGAAGGACATTTTTCCGACGTGCGGAGCTCCCGCCCCGTACGCCGGAAAATGTTTTTAACAGAGGGTTCGCGCAAATAGGACCGGCGCTGCCGGGCGCGGGCTTTTGCGGACGGCGCAGGGACCGGGGGACCGGGAATCCGGCCGTAAGCAAACGGATCAGGAGGTTTTTATGAAGAAAACGCATGTATATCTGATATCGGCGCTGATTGCCGTTCTCCTGTGCGGCATGCTTGTATCCTGCCAGGACGAACCGGGTCCTGCGCCGGCCGCCAAGGACGTTTACAGAGTAACGTTCTTTGATAATTTTGTCGGCGGAAGCGAGACAGTCCAGAAGATCGCACCGGGTGAGAAAGTGACCAAACCGGCGGATCCCTCCAGGACCGGGTTCCGGTTTGACGGATGGTTCGACGCTTACGAAGGCGGTTCGGCTTTCGATTTCGATAAAGCGGTCTCTGCGGATACGAACGTCTATGCGCATTGGACGAAGACCGCGAACCTGGTGACATTCCGGTACAACGACGGGAAGGCCGGCACGGTTGTGACGGTGGAGAACGGCGGCAAGGTCGCGAAACCCGCGGACCCCGTATCGGATGTTTACGAATTCATCGGATGGTTCCTGGACGGCGCGTATACGAAGGAATTTGACTTCGATACCGCCATCAATGATTCCATGACCATCTACGCAGGCTGGAGCAAGTCTTCCGTGAAGCTGACCTTCAACCTGAACTACAACGGCGCGCCCGACCCCGTGACGGTGAACGCCCATGTGGAACAGCCCATCGTCCTTCCGGAAGGCGTGGAGACGGTCCGGAGCCTGTACGCGTTCGACGGATGGTATCTGAAGTCGTTCCCGTCGGAGTCCGACCAGCCCTATGACCTGACGGCCGGTGTGGAAGAGGACACCACGCTTTACGCGAAGTGGATCCGGAACGCCTACGCGGTGGAATTCAACCCGAACGAGCGCTCCATGGAGAGCGTCGTGGTGGAAGTGCCCGTAGACAACCCCGTGGCGGTTGCGCCTGAGATGCTCCGCGAAGGCTACACGATCGACGAAGTCTGGTATAAGGACGCCGCGCTGTCCGCGCCGGTGGACCTGACGAACATTACGGACGACATCACCGTTTACGGCAAGTGGAACATCAACCACTATGACGTAGCGTTTGACCTGAACTATGAAGACGCGAAGGACGCCCCGGCCGCGCAGAACGTGGAGTTCCAGGGCAAGCTGACCCGCCCCGAGAATCCTTCCCGTGAAGGCTATACCTTCACCGGCTGGTTCACGGCGAAGGAAGAAGGGGATGCCTTCAACTTCGAAGACGGCGTCATCACGGAAGACCTGACCCTGTTCGCGCAGTGGCTGTCTGCCGGCGACATCGGCGGAAGCATTAAGGTCACCTTCAATTATAACGCGAAGAGCCTCGGCCTTGGCGGTGCGACCGGCATCTACAAGGAAGTGGAGATCGAGTCCGGCGAAGCGCTCGGAAGCGCCCGGATGCCCGAAGATCCCGCGCTGTCCAGCAACCTGATGTTCAGAGGCTGGTTCTCGGACGAAGCCTGCACGAAGTCCTTCGATCCCTCCGCGGTCCTTCTTGCGGATACCACGGTTTACGCCCGTATCCTGGTCGGGAACGTATTCGAAGCGGAATATGTGAACCTTGCGGACAAGCACGGCGTCGGTTCTTCCGTGGAACTGAACGAAGAAGCCATGATCTTTGATTACACGAAGATCGGGACCGGTTCCGGCGAAGGCGAGGAATACGTCAGCAACGACTACTATGTGGCCGGCATGTACCAGAACGGCCTGTACATCGAATTCGAGATCAACGCCTCCAGGGCGGTGGAGAACCTTGCCCTTTCGATGCGTGTATCCTCTGAGTTCAAGGAGCTCCATTACAACCCGCTGACCCCCCAGACTTACCGGATCGACATCATCCCCGAAGGCAGCACACCGAGTGACGACACGTTCTTCGAGTATGAACTGCCCCTGACCCTCCCGCTCCCGAACACGGAACGTGAGAACGATCCGGACGGTGAGAAGACGCCTTTCCAGGATGTGATCATTTCCTATAAGTTCCATCTGGAAGAAGGCATGAACTACATCCGCTTCACCACCGCGAACAACTGGAACTACGGCGCCGGTACCTTCACGGCGAACGCGCCCATGATCGACTGCATCACCATCTATGCGGATTCGGATGTGCGTCTTGACATGAACGAGTATACCGAGTTCCTGGAAAAGAAACAGTAAGCGAGGAGGTTACCGATGGGAAATAATACCGAGAAGAAGAAAAGCAAGGGCACGGCCGTCGCCGTATTCGCGGTGATTGCCATCCTGCTCGCGGGTGCCGCGCTGGCCATGTACTGGTTCCTCGGCAAGACGCAGTATAACTCCCAGAGCCTTGCGAACAACATCATCATCGCGCTCGCCGCGGGTATGGTGTTCCTGCTGCTCACGGCCCTGACGAAGATCCGTCTGTTCGGCTATGCCGGTGCGCTTGCGCTGCTTTACGCGTTCCTGGAATACGTGATCACGGAGATCAACTTCTGGTCCAACTGGATCATTGCCACGGACCCGGTGGATCCTTCCGTCCTGAGACAGTATTTCATCATTACAGGCCTCTTCCTGCTCAGCATGATTTTTGCCATGGTGACCGCGGGACTGGCGAAAGGCCGTTTTTACAAGAATCAGGAGGCGAAGTAAGATGAAGAAGAAAAAACATTGGGAGAATCTGTCCTTCCTGTTCGCATGCCTTCTGGTCGTCGCCGTGGTGGTTTCCGATATCGCCCATGCGAAAGCAGGCCTGCTGAATGAAACGTTTGGAATCCAGACCAGTAAGATCGTTTACGCGGAGAACGATAATCCCGCGGATTATCAGTACTTCCCGCAGCTGAAGAACAGCAGCAACATTGAAGAGTACTATACCAAGATCGCCATCGAAGTCGAGGACGAGGGCATGGTGCTCCTGAAGAACGAAGGTTCCGCGCTTCCGCTGGATGCGGGCGAGCGGAATGTGTCCCTGGTGCTCAGCGGCTCCGCGGCCATGCTGTTCGCCACCCACGGCCCCGGCGCGAACCCGGGCATCGAGAAGAAGGACCTGAGGACCGCGCTGAAGGAAGCCGGCTTCACGGTCAATGACACCCTGTTCAACTACTACGCCACCGGCGACGGCGCCACGCAGCGTCTGTCCGTAGGCGGCAAGTCGAACACGAATGAGAAGGCGTGGAACGCGTACCCCACCGAGGTCCGTGACTCCATCGACGGCAGCGACGTCGCGATCGTGGTCTTCACCCGTATCAGCGGCGAAGGCAGCGACCTGGGTTACACCGACAGCGACGGCCTGGACGGCAGCTACCTGTCCATTACGGACGCAGAGCGTTCCGTGATGGCGGCCCTGGCGCAGAAGAAGGCGGAAGGGAAGATCAAGAAGATCATCGTCCTCCTGAACACCGCCCTGACCGTGCAGTGTGATTTCCTCTTTGACGAGACCCTGGCTGTGGACTCCGCCATCTGGATCGGCAACCCCGGCGGCAACGGCACCGTTTCCGTCGCGAAGGTGCTGAAGGGTGAAGTGAACCCCAGCGGCCGTATGTCGGATACGTTCCTGAAGAACAACTTCGCCGCCCCGGCGAACGCCTACTGGCTTGTGAACGACGGGTTCTCTTCCCGGTTCGCCAATGTTGAGGAGTTCGGCCTGAACGCCGCCCAGAGGAACTACGGCGTCTACGTGGAAGGCATCTACGTCGGCTACCGTTATTTTGAGACCCGCTACGCGGATTACGTCACGCAGCAGGACAATGTCGGCGCGTTTGACTACGACGCCGTCGTGGCGTACCCCTTCGGCTACGGCCTTTCCTACACCACGTTCGCCTATTCGGATTACAGCGTTTCCACGAACGCGGACGGCGATTTCGTGGCGAAGGTCACCGTAAAGAACACCGGCGATGTGGCCGGCAAGGAAGTGGTGCAGATCTACCTGCAGCAGCCGTACACCGAGTATGACCGGATCTTCGGCGTGGAGAAATCCGCCGTGGCGCTGGTCGGCTTCGGGAAGACCGGCATCCTGGCCCCCGGGGCCAGCGAGACGCTGGAGATCCTCGTCGAGAAGGAGATGCTCCGCGCGTATGACGCGAGCGGCGCGAAGACGTACATCCTGGACGCCGGCGATTATTACCTGGCTGCCGGATTTGACGCGCATGATGCCCTGAACAACATCCTGGCATACCGCCTGGCGAACGGGGACAACACCGTGACGCCGACGAACATGAAGGGCAGGGGGAATGCCGCGCTGACGGCCGTCTGCTACCACGCGGACGCCCTTGACACCACCACGTTCTCGAAGTCGGAACAGACCGGTGAGACCATTACGAACCGCCTGGATTTCATGGATCCGAACCGTTACGACGGCGTCGTCAACAGCGCCGCTTCCGACGGGAAGGTGACGTACGTGTCCAGGAACGACTGGGAAGGCACGTTCCCGAAGACGAAGATCGAGCTCACGCTGACGAAAGACGGTGAGGTGAAGTACGACATTACTTCCAAAAAGCCCATCGTGGAAGACGAAGGCGCCGAGATGCCGGTTTAC
>JAGDAW010000114.1 GCA_017959345.1 Lachnospiraceae bacterium
ATCCGCGAGGACCTGGGTGGGGTGGAACTCATTCGTCAGCCCGTTCCAGACGGGGACGCCGGCGTAGTACGCGAGTTCTTCCACGATCTCCTGGCCGTACCCGCGGTACTCGATGCCGTCGAACATCCGGCCGAGCACCCGCGCGGTGTCGGCGATGGACTCCTTCTTCCCGATCTGGGAGCTCATGGGGTCCAGGTAAACCGGGTGGATGCCGAGGTCGGCCGCCGCGACTTCGAAGCTGCAGCGGGTGCGCGTGCTGGTCTTCTCGAAGATCAGGGCAATGTTCTTGCCCTTGCAGATGCGGTGGGGCAGGCCGGCCTTCTTGCGGGCCTTCAGCGTGATCGCGAGGTTGATGAGCCCCTCGATTTCATCGGGCGTATAATCCAGGAGCTTGAGAAAATTTCTGCCTTTTAAATCCATAGTGTATTCCTTTCACGGGCGGCGCGCGTCTACGCGTCCCCGGTTGTCGTTCGGATGGCTGTGTCCGTGCGTGTAAGGACGTTCCTGCGCGGTGCCCGGCGGCCCCGCATGGTTCTGTCCAGAGGCGGCAAACCGGCCGTGCACCTTATTCCGCCGCGGCCTCCAGGATGACGGAAACGGCTTTTTCGAGCAGTTCCCAGGGGATGTTCAGGGCGGGCAGCAGCCGGACCTTGTCCTTCGCGGTCAGGCACAGGACGCCGCGCGCCATGCACGCGGATACCACTTCCTTCGCGGGCTTCTCCGTGCTGATGCCGATCATCAGGCCCATGCCGGTGACGGCGCGGATGCCGGGGGCGCCGGAGAGCGTGCGGAACACGTACGCGGACTTCTCCCGCACGGAGGCGAGCAGCGCGTCGTCCAGCCGTTCGATGACCGTCAGGGCGCCGGCGCACGCGGCGGGGTTCCCGCCGAACGTCGAGCCGTGGTCGCCGGGGCCGAAGACGTCCTGCACCTTCTCCCCGAGCATGCAGCAGCCGATGGGCAGCCCGTTCCCGAGCCCTTTCGCGGTGGTGACGACGTCCGGCGTGATGCCGAAGTTCATATAGGCATAGAGGGCGCCGGTGCGGCCGTTCCCGGTCTGCACCTCATCGATCATCAGGAGGATGTCCTCCGCACGGCAGATTTCTTCCGCTGCTTTGACGTACGCCTCCGTAAGCGGGCGGACGCCGCCTTCCCCCTGGACGCATTCCAGCAGGATGCCGGCCACATTGTGTTCGGAAACCGCCGCGCGGAGCGCTTCGATGTCGTTCGCGGGGACGTGGGCGAAGCCCGGCGTCAGGGGCCGGAACAGTTCATGGAAATGGTCCTGCCCGGTCGCCGCGAGGGTGGTCAGCGTACGGCCGTGGAAGCTGTTTTCCAGCGTGATGACCGTATAATACTCCGGCCCTTTCTTCTCCGCGGCGTATTTCCGGGCCGCCTTGATGGCGCATTCATTGGCCTCGGCGCCGGAATTCCCGAAGAAGACCTTCTTCATGCCGGTGCGCAGGCAGAGCGCTTCGGCGAGACGGGCGCAGGGCGCGGTGTAATACAGGTTCGAGGCGTGCTGCAGGGTGCGGAGCTGCCGTTCCACGGCTTCCGTCCAGACCGTATCGCCGAACCCGAACGTGTTGACCGCGATCCCGGTCCCCATGTCGATGTATTCTTTCCCGTCCGCGCCGCGGGCCAGGCTCCCTTTCCCGGAGACGAGCTCCAGGGGGAAGCGCCCGTAGGTGTGCGCGATATATTGGTTGTCAAGTTCAATGGTCGTCATACATTTGCTCCTCGGTGCGTGTGGGGGACAGGCCCCCGTGCGGCGTCCGGGACGGCCGGCGGCGGTTCACCGCGGGTCCGTCCGCGCATCCCGCCGGTCCTGTCGCGCCGTTATTCCTGCGCGTCGTGGTACATCATCGTGCCGGCGCCCTGGTTCGTCAGGATCTCCATCAGGATGGAGTGGGAGACGCGGCCGTCCATGATGATCACCTTCCGGACGCCGTGGGCGATGGCCGTCAGGCAGCACTGGATCTTCGGGATCATCCCGCCCGTGATGACGCCTTCCTCGAGGAGGCTCTCCGCCTCCGAGACGCTTAAGCGGGAGATCAGGGTGGAGGGGTCCTCGCGGTCCTTCAGCACGCCGTCGATGTCCGTCATCATGATGAGGCGCTCCGCGCCGAGCGCGCCCGCGATATAGGCGGCCGCGGTGTCGCCGTTGACATTGTATACATTCCCCTTTTTGTCACAGCCGAGGGTGGACACCACGGGGATGTAGCCTTTCTCCAGCAGGTCCAGGATGGGGGTGGGGTTCACCTTCGTGACCGCGCCCACGAACCCCAGCCGTTCGTCCTTCATCTCCGCGCGGATCAGGCCGCCGTCCATACCGGAGAGGCCGATGGCGCGCCCGCCGTGGACCTGGAGGAGGTTCACGAGGGTTTTATTGATCTTGCCGGCGAGCACCATCTGCACGATGTCCACGGTCTCCTGGTCCGTCACCCGGAGGCCGTCGATGAAGACGGATTCCTTCCCGAGCTTCTTCATGGTTTCCGTGATCTCCGGGCCGCCCCCGTGGACGAGCACCACCCTGACGCCGACCATCCGGAGGAGCACCATGTCCTCCATGACCTGCCGCCGCAGTTCTTCGCTCACCATGGCGTTCCCGCCGTATTTGATGACAATGATTTTGCCGAAATATTTGCGGATGTAGGGAAGCGCCTGCACCAGGACTTCCGCGCGTTCCGCGTTCGTAATGGCATCCATTCCTTACCCTCCTTCAGAAACCGGCGTCCGGGTCACGTCCTGTAATCGCCGTTGATCCGCACGTAATCGTACGTCAGGTCGCAGCCCCAGGCGACGGCGCGGCCGTCCCCTTCGTGCAGCGTGACTTCGATCGTGATCTCGGGCTCGAGCAGGATCTTCTTCGCCGTCTCTTCGGAGAAGGGGATCCCGGCGCCCATGCGGCAGACCTCGATGCGGCCGGCTTCGGAGACGAACGACACGTCCAGCGCGTCCACGTCGACGTCCGCGCCGGAATAGCCGATGGCGCAGAGCACCCGGCCCCAGTTCGCGTCCGCGCCGAACATGGCGGCTTTCACCAGGCTCGAGCAGATGACGCTCTTCGCGGCCGTCTTCGCGGCTGCCTCGTCTTTCGCGCCGGTGACGGTGCATTCCAGGAGCTTCGTCGCGCCTTCGCCGTCCCCCGCGATCATCCGGCAGAGCGCCACGGTGACGGTGTTCAGGGCCTTCATGAAGACTTCGAAATCCGCGCCTTCTTCCGTGATGGCCTCGTTCCCGGCCAGGCCGTTCGCGAGCAGGATGCAGGTGTCGTTCGTGGAGGTGTCCCCGTCGACGCTCGTCATGTTGAAGGTGTTCTTCACGTCCGCGGACAGGGCCTTCCGGATCATTTCAGGGGAAATGGTGGCGTCCGTCGTCAGGAACACCAGCATGGTGGCCATATCCGGATGGATCATGCCGGAACCCTTCGCCATGCCGCCGATCCGGCAGGTCTTCCCGCCGAGCGTGAACTCCGCCGCGCACATTTTCGGGCGGGTGTCCGTGGTCATGATGGCGAGTTCCGCGGCGAGCGCGTGTTCCGGGTCCGAACCGAGGCCGGAGACCAGCGCCTCCATCCCGTCTTCGATCGGCCCGAGCGGCAGCGGCTGCCCGATGACGCCGGTGGAAGAGGGCAGGACGTCCGACGCGGGGATGCCGAGGGCCTTCTCCACGAGCTTCGTCATGCCGACGGCCTTCTCGACGCCGTCCGCGTTGCAGGTGTTCGCGATGCCGCTGTTGATGATCAGCGCCTGCGCGTGCCCGTCCGCGAGGTTCAGCCGGTCCACAAGGATGGGCGCCCCCTGGACCTTGTTCTGCGTATAGACGCCGCCGCCGGTGCAGCGCACGTCGCTGACCACCAGGGCGAGGTCCTTTTTCTCTTTATTGCGCCGGATCCCGCAGTGGATCCCGTTCGCTTTAAACCCTCTGGCGGCGCACACGCCGCCTTCGATGATACGGATCATGGATAATACTCCTTTCAGGCTTTCGGTCACAGGCAGAGCCCCGTCACGGGGTCCGCGCCCAGCACGATGTTCATGCACTCCACGGCGGCGCCGGAAGCGCCTTTCCCGAGGTTGTCATACCGGGCGGTAAGCAGGATGCGTTCCGCGTTCCCGTACACGCCGATCTCCATGGAGTCTTTCCCGGAGAAGGCGGCTGCGGACAGGAAACCGGATTCGTCCGCGTCTTCCGCGTACCGCACCACAGGGCCGCGGTAGCATCGTCGGAAGACCTCCCGGACGTCCTCGGCCGTCCCGTTGAGCTGGGAAGCGAAGACGGGGACCGTGACTTCCATCCCGCTGTAGAAATCCGCCACGACGGGGCAGAAGGCCGGGGCTATGGAAAGCCCGGAAACCGCGGCCATCTCCGGCAGGTGCTTATGGACCTGCGCGATGCCGTACTGGCGCGGCGCGCCGAGCAGCGGGTCCCGCGCCGGGTCTTCGTACTGCGCGATCATTTTCTTGCCGCCGCCGCTGTAGCCGGTCAGCGAAAAACAGGCCAGCTGCGCGTCCCGGGAGAGGAGGCCGGCTTCGACCAGGGGGCCCGTAAGCGCGATGAAACCGCTCGCGTGGCAGCCGGGCACCGCGATGCGTTTCGATTCCCGGACCGCCAGGTAATGGGCTTCCGAAAGCTCCGGGAAGCCGTACGCCCAGCCTTCCGCCGTCCTGTGGGCGGTGGACGTGTCGAGGACCACCGTGTCGGGGTTTTCGAGCATGGAAACCGCTTCCCGGGCCGCGTCGTCCGGCAGGCACAGGAAGGCGATGTCGCAGCCGTTCAGGGTGCTGCGCACGGCGTCCGGGTCCTTCCGGAGCGCGTCCGGCAGGAGGACCAGGCGGATATCGGTGCGGGCTTCCAGGCGTTCACGGATCCTGAGGCCGGTGGTCCCGGCGGAGCCGTGGTTAAATACGTTTTTCAGAGTCGGTCAGTCCTCCGGATGGGCGATGCGCTTCAGGTATTCGATCTCGGCCGCCACGGACGCCGGGCCCGTGCCGCCTTCCGAGATCCGCTTCTCCACGCAGGCGGTCAGGGAAATGTCCTGATAAAGGTCTTCTTCAAAAAGCGGGCTGAACGCCCGGTAGACGGAGAGCGGGAGGTCCTCCAGCACCGTCCGGTTCGCGATGCAGTGGGCGACGATTTCGCCGGAAAGTTTATAGGCGGAACGGAACGGCAGGCCTTTCTTCGTGAGATAGTCCGCGAGGTCCGTGGCGTTGATGAAGCCGCGCCCCGCCGCGTTCCGCATATTGTCGGGGAGGGTCCGCATGGTGCGGATCATGGGGGCGAACACGTCCAGGCACATGGACAGCGTATCCACCGCGTCGAAGACCGCCTCCTTGTCCTCCTGCATGTCCTTGTTGTACGCGAGGGGGAGCCCCTTCAGCGTCGTCAGGAGCGCCATGAGGTCGCCGTAGACCCGGCCGGTCTTGCCGCGCACGAGCTCCGCCATGTCCGGGTTCTTCTTCTGCGGCATGATGGAAGAGCCGGTCGTATAGGCGTCGTCCAGTTCGATGAATTTGAATTCCCAGGAAGACCAGAACACGACTTCCTCCGCGAAGCGGGAGAGGTGCATCATGGTGATGGAGAACGCGCTGAGCAGTTCGAGCGCGAAATCCCGGTCCGAGACCCCGTCCATGCTGTTCAGGGAAATGCTGCCGAAGCCGAGGAGCGACGCTTCCAGCCGGCGGTCCGTGTCATACGTGGTGCCCGCGAGGGCGCACGACCCGATCGGGGAGACGTCCATCCGCGCCACGGCGTCCCGGATCCTTCCGAGGTCCCTGGCAAACATCATCCCGTACGCGGAAAGGTGATGGCCGAACGTGACGGGCTGCGCGCGCTGCAGGTGCGTATAGCCGGGCAGGATGGCGGAACGGTTCAGCGCCGCCTGGTCCGCGACCGCGTCGATCAGCGCCCGGATCTTGGCGGAAATGTCCGCGCACACGTCCCGGAGGTACATCCGGAGGTCCAGCGCGACCTGGTCGTTCCGGCTCCGCGCGGTGTGGAGCTTCTTCCCCACGTCCCCGATCCGTTCCGTCAGCACCTGCTCCACGAACATATGGATGTCTTCCGCGGAGGGGTCGAAGGTGAGCGTCCCGTCCTCAAGGTCCGAAAGGATCGACGTGAGGCCCGCCGTGATGGCTTCCGCGTCGGCGGGATCCAGGATGCCGCGGGAGGCGAGCATTTTCGCGTGCGCGATGCTCCCGGTGATGTCCTGCCTGTACATGCGGGAGTCGAACCGGATGGAGGAATTGAAATCGTCTGCCGTCTGATCAAGGGCGCCGTCCGTGCGCCCGGCCCATAATTTTGCCATAGGATAATAAGTAAAAGACGCGGGAATGCCTGCCGCGCACAGGGTAAAGGGACTGTAAAGTGAAAAGCGGCCATCCGAAAGAGACAGGATGGCCGCACAGACATGCTATTATCACGGTGCGAACCGATCTTCAAAAACCCCGGGAGGGAATCCGTGCGGACAGACCCCCGCAGTCCGGGAGCGGTCAGCGGCCGTCTACAAGCGCCTGGACCTTGATCGGCAGGCCGAAGAGGTTGATGAACCCTTCCGAATCCGCCTGGTTGTAGTCGCTCTCGCCGAACGTGGCGATGTCCTCGGAATAGAGGGAGTTCGGGCTCCATACGCCCGCGTTGATGATATTGCCCTTATAGAGTTTCAGGCGGACCATGCCGGTGACGCGCTCCTGCGTCTTATCCACGAAAGCGGAGAGCGCTTCCCGGAGCGGGGTGAACCACTGGCCGTTGTACACGAGTTCCGCGAACGTGATGGCCAGACGCTCCTTCTCATGCGCGGTCATCTTATCCAGGGTAATGGTCTCAAGGACCTTATGCGCGCGGTACAGGATGGTGCCGCCGGGCGTCTCGTAAACACCCCTGGACTTCATGCCGACCAGGCGGTTCTCCACGACGTCGAGGAGGCCGATGCCGTTCGCGCCGCCGAGCCGGTTCAGCTTCAGGATGATCTCCTTCGGGCTCAGGCGCTCGCCGTCCAGCGCGACCGGCGTGCCCTGTTCGAATTCGAGGGTGAGGTAGGTGGGCTCGTCCGGCGCGTCAAGCGGGGAAACGCCCATCTCCAGGAACCCTTTCTTCTCATACTGGGGTTCGTTGCCGGGGTCTTCCAGGTCAAGGCCTTCGTGGCTCAGGTGCCAGAGGTTCTTGTCCTTCGAATAATTCGTCTCACGGTTGATGCGGAGCGGCACATGGTGGGCTTCCGCGTAATCGATCTCCTCGTCGCGGCTCTTGATGTCCCAGATCCGCCAGGGGGCGATGATCTCCATGGACGGCGCGAAATGCTTGACGGCGAGTTCGAAACGAACCTGGTCGTTGCCTTTCCCGGTGCAGCCGTGGACGATGGCGTCCGCGTGCTCCTTCAGCGCGATCTCCACAAGGCCCTTCGCGATGACGGGGCGGGCCGTGGAGGTGCCGAGGAGGTAATCCTCGTAAACGGCGCCGGCCTTCATGGTGGGAAGGATATATTCATTTACATATTCGTCGGTGAGGTCCAGCACGTAAAGCTTCGATGCGCCGGTCTTAAGGGCCTTCTCTTCAAGCCCGTCCAGTTCGTCCGCCTGGCCGACGTTCCCCGCAACGGCGATGACTTCGCAGTTGTTGTAGTTCTCTTTCAGCCACGGGATAATGACAGACGTGTCAAGCCCTCCGGAATACGCGAGTACGACTTTCCTGATGTCTTCTTTTTTCTTCATAAAACGCACATCCTTTCGGTCTTAGTGCCGGAAACCCGGACAACCCCGAACCGGCGGCTGCGTATGGAAAAGCCCCCGGTCTGAAGATAAGGAGAGTATAAACGATACGGCCGGAAAAAACAAGATGACGAACACACGGATATTCGGGGGAAAACGGCGGGATGAATATACATATTGCACATTTTTCCGTGATTTTGACAGAAAAAAGTTGACATCGGATGAAATTGAAAATATACTAAGGCTATCCTATACAAACACGTACGGAGGTACAACTTAATGGGTAAATATGTGATCAAGCCTGCCAAGTCCGGCGGGTTCTCCTTCAGCCTGAAGGCCGGGAACGGCGAAGTGATCGGCACTTCGGAAGTTTATACGACGCTGGACGCCGCGAAGAACGGCTGCGCTTCCGTCGGGAAGAACGCCCTGAAAGCGAATCTGGAAGACCAGACCGTCGAAGGCTTCGAGCAGCAGAAGCACCCGAAGTTCCAGATCTACCTGGATAAGGCGGGCGAGTTCCGTTTCCGCCTGCTTGCGTCGAACGGCGAGAACGTCCTGCGTTCGGAAGGCTACACGACGAAGGCCGGCTGCAAGAACGGCATCAGCAGCGTGGTCCGGAACGCGGAATCGGACGTGACCGTGCAGGAAGAGGCATAAGCGCCGCAGGAGACGGACCGGGAGATCCGGGCGCCGGGTGTGCATCGCACCGTCTTACACGGGAAGGGGGATGCGGGCACCGGTCAGGCCGGACCGGGAGAACAGAAAAGAACCGAACAGAAAACGGGTATCCGGCAAGCACCGGGTACCCGTTTTCCGCTGTGGGCGCATTTCCATGTTCGCAGGCCGCGCCGGGAAAGCCCTTACGTCGTCTGGTCCGACTCTTCCAGGACCAGCTGCCCGTCCCGGACCACGATCCGGTAATAGACGGGTGCCGCGGATTCCGGGCGGGTCCCTTTCACCAGCAGGCCGCTCTTCACCGAGAAGCTGCCATCTTCATGGGCCGTGGTTTCGTTCTTCTCCATCAGGGACAGGTTCGTGAGCCCCATTTCCCGGGTGTTCAGGGTACGGGTGTACTTCAGGCCGTCCTTCATGGACCAGGCGGAGAGGACCCATATGCTGCCGATCCCGGAGTACGCATTATAGGCAAGGTTCACCTGTTCCACGGTCCCGTCCCCGTCCACGTCCGCAAACCCCGAACCGGTGAGCGTCGTGCCAGGCGTCTCCGGAACCGTGATGCTGAAGGACAGCAGCGGATTGATATTCCCGAGACCGTCGTCCGGGAAGGGGAGCGTGGAGGACAGGAACCGCTTCATATACGCTTCAAAGGTCGCGGACGGGTTGTCCGCCAGGAAAATGTGCCGGGTCCTGCGGTCATAGTGCGTCTCGATCTCGTCTTTCAGGTACCCGAAACTGCGTGTGTACAGGAACCACTCGTCCGTGTCCCCCGTCCGGTCGTAAAAGGACAGGATGTATTCCGACCCGGTGAAGGCCAGTTCTTTCAGGAAATAGTCCGGGCTGTTGCCGGAATTCGAATACCGCTGATAGACCCGGATGGTCCCGGGGATGCCCTGTCCGCACCGGAGCAGGAATTCCTCCAGCAGCATCTCCCCGTGCAGCAGGGCATGCCCGTCCGCGACGACGCAGCCGTCGCGCTCCGCCTGGAGGACGGTGTAGCCTTCCCGGAGCGAGAGGAGCGGCCGGAGCACCCGGTCTTCCGAGCTGATATACCCGGGCTGGATGCCCGCGGAATAGAGGTCCGTCGCCCGGTAGACGGCGGTGGTCCCGTTTTTCAGGGCCTGACGAATATCGCGTTCCGTATAAACCGTTTCCGCCTGCAGGAAGAGGCCTTTTTCGCCGGCCTGCAGCCTTGCAAGCAGCCCTTCCGGGATCCTGGTTTCCGAGGTCACCCGGATCCGGCTGATGGCCGTTTCATTGCACAGCAGGAAGATTTCAAGCCCGCCGTCCCCGTCCGGTTCATAATGCGTCGCTTCCCCGATGACCGTCCGGCTCTGCACGCGGTCCAGGTCCTCGTTCCGTTTCTTCAGGACCAGGAACGTTGCGGCTGCGGCGATCGCAAGCAGGATCAGCAGGAAGACCCACCACATTTTCCGTATGCTCCTTTTTTCTTTGCTGTCACTGTATTCCGACATCTTTTTCACCGTCTCCTTTTCTTCCGGAAGCGCGTCATCTTTCCGTTCCGCGGGAAAGCGTTCCCCGTCGATCAGTTCCCGGATGTCCACCCCGAAGTAGTCCGCGATGTTCTGCAGCGTCAGGAGGTCCGGGAGGGTGCTGCCGGTCTCCCAGCGTGAAACGGTCTTCCCGGATACGAAGAAAGCCTCCGCGAGCTGCTCCTGGGTCAGGTTTTTCTCTTTCCGGAGCGCTTTTATCAGGCGTCCCATCTTCAGGGGGTCCATCACCGTCACTCCTTTCTTCTTTGAACGTGTACACCGGGTACGGGCTCCGGCTTCTGAAATGCGTGCCGCCCGGTTCACGGCACCTTCCGTGTCCGGGACCGGACAGGCCGTCCGCTGTCCGGTTCCCCGGGAAATGTGTCCCCGGTTCCTTCCGACAGGCCCCATTATAGAACCAGGTGCGGAAAATGGAAAGGACAGAAAATGAGAAAAGCCGGGAAAAGCCCGGTTTCCCGCGAAATGTCCTGTAAAAAAGGCGGGAATCCCGGTTCCCGGGAGAAGAAAAACCCCGGACGGCCGCGGGATACGGGCAGTCCGGGGACATTGCATGCAGGTTTTGGGATACAGGCGCCGGGGAGCACGCAGTGCGGAACGCTTCGGATTTCACCTTTTTACCCCGATATCATGTGATCAGAGGAGCAGCTCCGCGATCTGGACCGCGTTCGTCGCGGCGCCCTTCCGGACCTGGTCGCCCGCGCAGAACAGGTTCAGGCCGCGGTCGTCCGTCAGGTCCTCCCGGATCCTGCCCACGAAGACGGTGTCCTGGTCGGACGTGTCGAGGGGCATGGGGTAAACCTTATTCGCGAGGTCGTCCACCAGCCGGCAGCCCGGGGCGGCGGCGATGGCGGCCTTCGCATCTTCCACGGAGATCTTCTCCTTCGTGCGGACCAGGACGGAGATCGAGTGGCTCCGCATGACGGGCACGCGGACGCAGGTGCAGGAGACCTTCAGGTCCGGCAGGTGCATGATCTTCCGGCCTTCGTTCTGCATCTTCATCTCCTCGGTCGTGTAATCCGCTTCAGACGGGGAGCCGATGCAGGGGATCACATTGTACGCGAGCTGGTAGGGGAATACGGAAGGCGTATAGGTCTCGCCCTTCGCGAGCGCGTCCACTTCCCCCTGGAGTTCCAGCGGGCCGCCGGCGCCTGCGCCCGACGCGGCCTGGTAGGTGCTCGCCACCATGGTTTCGATGGGGCTCAGCGCGTTCAGCGCGTTCACCGCCACCACCGTGATGATGGTGGAGCAGTTCGGGTTCGAAATGATGCCGTGATGCTGCTTCGCGTCTTCCGGATTAATCTCCGGGACGACCAGCGGGACGGAGGGATCCATCCGGAACGCGCTGGAATTGTCCACAAAGACAGCCCCGGCGGCCACGATGGAGGGCGCCATCTGCTTCGCCACGGG